>PLXM01000106.1 GCA_003153235.1 Rhodospirillales bacterium | reverse complement strand
TTACTACCCTGTTGTGGATAAATGGATTTTGAGCTTGCTTGGCGATACCGGATATATTCATGGATGGGGCGGCAAGACTGTGCGCATTAACGAACGTTTCTTCCTCGGCGGTGATACGCTGCGCGGGTTTGCAGATGCAGGCATCGGACCTCGTGATATTGGCAACGAAGACTCGCTGGGCGGGAACCGTTATTACCGCGGCTCGGCACAACTTGATTTCCCAACCGGTCTGCCAGAAGACCTTGGCCTGACTGCGCATGCCTTCTCGGATTTAGGTGATCTCTGGACGCTGGATGACAGCGGAACGACGATTCAAGATACCAATAAATTGCGCGTTGCCGCAGGCCTCGGATTCTCATGGCGCTCGCCACTCGGTCCAGTCAACGTCGATTTGGCGAAGCCGATCATTAAAGAAACCTATGATAAAGTACAACAGTTCAGATTTAGCTTTGGTACAAGATTCTAAACAATCAACAAAACGAGGAATAAATGAAAACAATTAGAAAAACTATTCTTATGATGGGCGTTTCGGCAATGGCGGGTTTTTCATCACCTGTTCTCGCTGCAGATGCTCCAGCGCCTACTGCTGCAGCTCCGGCAGCGGGGCAGACATTTGGCGTTGTCGATATGGGCAAAGTCATGCAGTCGACAGATGCGGCGAAAGATGTCTTCAGTCAACTGGAAGTTAAACGCAAGGAATTCCAGATACAGATTAGCAAAGAAGAAAGCTCCCTCAGTGCCGACGGACAGCAACTCGAGAAACAAAAGGATACTCTCTCCAAGACAGACTATGAGGAAAAAGCTAATGCCCTGCAGGCAAGATTCACTCAGGAACAACGGCTGGTTGATGGCCGAAAAAAGATACTATATATCGCTCAGGAGACTGCCATAGGCAACCTGCGCCATGAAGCAGCAAAAATCGTCGCCTCTATTGCCAAAGAAAGGCACTATTCCGCAGTTTTTACTGAAGATGCCGTGATGATTTCCACGCCTGATCTGGACATGACAGACATGGTCGTTAACCAGATGAACAAGAGTGTCAAGAAGATCCCCGTTGACTGGGCCGCTGCTACAGCCGACGACTCCTCTGATGGCAAGAAGAAATAGACCAGAGGTCAGGTTAAGAGAATGGCTGACCGGCGTTTTTTTACCCTCGCGGGGTCATTTCAGTTAGGGCAGCTTGCAGAAGTGACGGGTTCGACCTTGTCTGACCTGTCACGTGCAAGCGTCCTCGTTACTGACGTCGCCCCTCTGGACACAGCTGAAAAAACTCATCTGAGTTTTCTTGATAACAAAAAGTATGTAGAATCTTTCAGAACAACAAATGCTGGGGCCTGTTTCGTACGCCCCGATCTTGCAACATATGCACCTGCTGCAACCATATGCCTGACAAACAAAAATCCCTACAAGGCTTATGCCCTTGCTGCGCAAATGTTCTATCCGGCAGGAAAGCCGATATCTTCCCGCGCCTCATCGGCCATTATTGATGCTTCGGCTACTATAGGGGTGGATTGCGAAATCGAAGGCGGAGTCATTATCGGACCATATGTCAAAATCGGCAATCGCTGCCGTATACAGGCGCAAGCTGTAATCCGGCAGGGCGTAGAAATCGGGGACGACTGTGATATCGGACCGCATGTGACTATCACGCACGCGCTTATCGGCTCTAAAGTAAGACTGCATCACGGCGTCTGCATCGGCAGACAGGGATTTGGTTTCGCGATAGATCCGGCAGGATTTGTTGCCGTGCCGCAGCTGGGTCGTGTAATCATTGAGTCCGATGTCGAGATCGGCGCCAATACGACGATCGACCGTGGGGCAGGACCGGATACTGTGATCGGGCAAGGGACACGCATCGATAACCTTGTCCAGATCGGACACAATGTGAAGATCGGCAAATACTGCGTGATCGTTGCCCAAGTGGGCATTTCCGGCAGCACGCAGATCGGTGACGGTGTCATGCTCGGCGGTCAAGCCGGCATTGCCGGACATATCAAGATTGGCTCCGGCGCCAAAATCGCTGCACAATCGGGTATCATGCGCGATATACCTGCCGGCGCAGAATACATGGGGTCTCCCGCCGTGCCGATCAGACAAAGTATGAAACAGACAGCCATGCTAGCGAAACTTGTGACAAAGAAAAAAGGAAATGAGGAATGAGCAATACCGTCATTGATATCAGGCAAATCATGAAAATGATTCCCCACCGCTATCCGCTCCTGCTGATTGACAGGGTGATGGATATCGTGCCAAACGAAAGTGCAACCGGCCTTAAAAACGTGACAATCAATGAAAATTTCTTTCAGGGTCACTTTCCGGGCGCGCCGGTGATGCCAGGCGTCCTGATTATCGAAGCCATGGCGCAAACTTCCGCCGCGCTCGTTGTCCACTCAGGGGGCGAGTCGCTTCAAGGTAAGCTGGTTTATTTCATGGCCATCGACGAGGCGAAATTCCGCAAGCCGGTAACGCCGGGTGATACACTGCATATCTATGTAAAAAAGGAACAGAATCGCCGCAACGTCTGGCGGTTCCGCTGTGAAGCCCGGGTGGGCACTGACTTGTGCGCCGAGGCGCTGGTAACCGCCATGATCATGGAAGGTACGACATGACAACACACATTCATCCGACAGCCGTTATCGAGCAGGGCGCCGTGCTTGGCGAAGGCGTCAAGATAGGCCCTTATTGCGTGATTGGTCCGAACGTCAAGCTGGGCAAAAACGTGCAGCTCAAGTCCCATGTTGTTATTGATGGCTACACCACTATTGGCGACGGGACAATCGTGTTCCCTTTTGCGTCCCTAGGCCATGCGCCGCAGGACCTGAAATATGCAGGCGAGAAGTCAGAGCTGATCATCGGCAAAAATAACAAGATCCGCGAACATGTGACGATGAACCCCGGCACCGCGGGCGATAAGCTGAAGACTATCGTCGGCGATAACTGCCTGTTCATGATGTCGACCCACGTCGCACATGACTGCGTTGTAGGCAATAACGTGATCATGTCAAATAATGCAACGCTGGCCGGGCATGTGGAAGTGGGCGACTTTGCCATTCTTGGCGGCCTTTCCGCCGTGCACCAGTTTGTGCGTATTGGCCCTTACGCGATGATCGGCGGTATGTCAGGTGTTGGATATGACGTTATTCCTTTCGGGCTTGTAAAAGGGGAATACGCGCACCTTGCCGGATTAAACTTTGTCGGCCTCGAGCGTCGCGGTTTCAGCAAAGACCAAACACGCGTTCTTCTGAAGGCTTTCAGGGATATCTTTGAAGACAACAGCGGCACTTTGGCGGAACGCACAAATAAAGCCGCCAGCGAATTCAAAGATGATGAAGCTGTTATGCGCATGGTCGACTTCATCCGCGCCAAAGAGGGGCGTTCCGTTCTTCAACCCAAAGCGGTTGCATAAACCCATGTCACGTCTCGGGATCATTGCAGGCGGCGGTCATTTGCCACTCAAGCTCGTTGAGGCGTGCAAGCGTTCGGGTCAGAACTTTATTGTTTTGGCGCTAACGGGACAGGCTGATAAGAAGATAACTGCCGGTGTACCGCATCGCTGGATCAAGATCGGCGCCACCAGTGAAACGGCAGCTCTACTGAAAGCGGAACATGTAGACAAGCTGGTTCTGGCCGGATCTGTTCGCCGCCCGAGCCTGCTGGAAATCAGGCCAGACTGGCGCACTGTTCAGATTTTTGCACGACTGGGCATGGCGGCGCTTGGCGACGACTCTTTGTTACGCGCCGTAGCGGCTGAAATCGAAAAAGAGGGTTTCCAACTGGTTGGCGCGCATGAAATAGACCCGTCATTGATAACGCCAGAAGGCTTGTTTACAAAAAAATCCCCATCTCCGGAAAGCAATGCGGACCTCCAGTATGGTATCAAGGTTATCAAAACTCTGGGTCAGCTCGATGTCGGTCAGTCGGCAGTTGTCCAGCAGGGAATTGTGCTCGGTGTTGAGGCTGTGGAAGGAACAGATGCGCTTCTGAAACGCTGCCGCGAGCTGCGCCGCAAAGGGCGCGGCGGAGTGCTGGTTAAAGGTTGCAAACCACAGCAGGACAAGCGGCTGGACTTGCCGACAATCGGCCTTCGTACTGTGCGTCTGGCATTTGAAGCAGGGCTTGAAGGCATAGGTATAGAAGCAAACGCTTCGCTGATACTGGACCGCGAAGCCGTTGCAGAGGCCGCTGACAAGCTCGCGATCTTTGTGACGGGGTTTAAGGCATGAATAAACCCCTGCGCATATTCTTGATCGCCGGAGAATCTTCCGGTGATTTTCTGGGAGCTGCACTCATGCGCGCCCTGAAAGCAAAACAGCCGGGCATAGAGTTCACCGGAATTGGCGGCAGCCGCATGACGGCAGCCGGTCTCCGCAGCGTCTTTCCGATGGAAGAACTTTCTGTGATGGGGCTGGCTGAAGTGCTGCCGAAACTGTTCAAAATCCTTTCCCGCATCTGGCAAGCATCATCCGAAATCCTAAAAACAAAGCCCGATGCGGTTGTTACAATAGACTCGCCGGATTTCTGTTTTCGTGTGATCAAGCAAGTGAAGGCAAGAGGCGGATCAGTCCCCTGCATTCACTATGTCGCGCCGAGTGTCTGGGCCTGGCGGCCCGGTCGCGCCGAAAAGGTGTCACAGTTTCTGGATCATCTTCTGACCCTGCTGCCTTTCGAACCGCCTTATTTCGAGACGCATGGCCTTTCAACAACTTTTGTCGGTCACCCGATCGTTGAGAGATTGTCCTATCGCGGCGATAGTACGCGTTTCCGCGATAAATATAATATCCCTGAATCGCAAAAAATCCTTTGCCTATTGCCAGGGAGCCGTATGAGCGAACTTACGCGCCTGCTGGAAAGATTTAGCGAAACGGCAAACATCGTGCTGCACGACAGACCAGATATGCTGATTGTTGTGCCAACGTTACCGCATCTGAAAAGTTATATTCAGGAATTTTTTGTCGGCAAGGGTATCAACCCGCTGGTGATTGATCAGGAAGAAGATAAATTCGACTGCTTTGCCGCAAGCGCGGTTGCCATGGCAGCCTCAGGGACGGTATCCCTCGAGCTTGCTTTGACTGACACGCCTCACATTATAGCCTATCGTGTCAACGCAATCTCCGCGTGGTTTGTCCGTCGTATGCTAAAAACACCCTATGCCAATCTGGTCAACATATTGCTCAATCGTCCACTGGTGCCGGAATTGCTGCAGGAGCAATGCCAGCCTGCAAAGATGTCTCAGGAGCTCTCTAAGCTGCTGGATCATAAAGAGGCCAGGGCAGAGCAGCTCCGCGGCTTTCGCGAGGCGCTGATCATGATCGGTTTGGGCGACCCTGAAACCCCTAGCCAGAAGGCCGCCGAAGCCGTATTATCTGTCATTAATAAGACGGGCGGTGCGGCATGATGACTCGTATTGTCAAAATACTATTTTTTCTGGGCATCATTCTTCTGGTGGTTTGCCTGGTTGCGCCCAGCTTTATTGACTGGAACCAGCACAAACCCGAAGTCATGGCGCGGATTTCACCTTATTTCCAGCGTAAAATTGATGTGGGTGGGAATGTTTCTTTCAGGATCTTGCCACAGCCTGAAATTCTGCTGGGAGAGGTGACTGTCGCCAATGCTGCAGGGTCTATGAAAGATCCGCTCATGACCCTGAAATCCCTCGAGGCACATATCAGTCTCGAACCTTTACTCGAGGGCAGGGTCGAGGTCGAGATGATCAATCTGACAGAACCTGTTTTGAATCTCGATATTAATGCAGACGGTAAAACCAGCCTTTCAGGTGTCCTGTCATCCTCGGATGATGTCGGCGCTGTTGCATCGGCGGTTCAGCTCAATAAGGTGACCATCTCTAATGGGATGCTCCACTATACAAACCAGCTGACAGGTGCGCAGAAGACATTTGAAAATCTGAACCTTGCAGTCAAGGCCGATACGCTGCTGGGTCCGTATCACATTTCAGGCGACATGCAGTACCAGAAAACCAATGCAAATATCAACATAGATACAGAAGCCTTTGACAAGAGCATGTCTACACCGACCCATATATCCTTTATCCCGTCAGGAGATATGCCGCAGGTCAAACTCAACGGTGCGTTGGACCTGCATGCAGGCATGGATATAGAAGGGGAAGTAGGAATCAAGCAGGGGAAACTTGGCAACCTTTTCAATATTTCCTCCCTGAGTACACTTGATTTCATGAATGACGCTATCGACTTGACAGGCACCATGGCATTCAAGGGCGACCAATTCAGCCTGAACGATATCAAAGCCAAGTTTGGCAAGGAAGGCAGCGGCAGCCTGCACGGAAAAGTCTCCATACAGTATCCTCGCAAAGGAAATCCTGCTGTTCAGGCGGACCTTGAAGGCAATAATCTGACAGTGACAGGAAAACCCTCAGATACATATATGGATGTTCCTGCAGATTATCAGGGCAGTCTGCATTTCAAGGGAAAAAATATCGTCTGGGATGGACGGCATCTTGATGCGGCTGATATCTCGGTAACGTTTAAAGACAGGGACTGGGCCATCAAATCGGCACAGGTCAGCCTGCCGGGTAATAGTGAAATCAAGTTGTCGGGAACCGTTATGCCCAAGGTCAATAGCGCGGCTTACACGAGCTTCCAGCTTACGACAAATGACCTTGGAAAGATGGTCGACTCATTTGTGCCGGCTGATACAAGTATTTTCAGCATACTCGGGGGAGCCGCTGCGCCATTCAAGAAGCTTGCGCTAACCAGCAATCTAGAAATATCACCTGCCAAGATCAGCTTCTTTAATATAGATGCAACTCTTGAAGATAAAGAAAAAGTTTCCGGCGTATTGAATGTAGATCGCGTAACAACAAAACAAAATGTGACAGCAAAGCTGCACCTGTCCAGCTGGGACAGCTCTGCTTTTCCTGATGGATTTGTACAGGCCATCATGAAATCGGATGCCGACATGGAGATCACAGCTGATAACTTCGCAAAGGGTAATCTCAAAGTCTCCGATCTGTCATTCAAAGGAAAAACTGATGATAAAGGGCTGGACATAGAAGATCTGAGCGGGCATCTGTCAGATAAAGACCATTTTAGCCTGAACGGGCATGTTACATCTCTCGCACCAATATCAGGCCTTGATGTTTCCTATACACTGAAAGCTAAAAATGCGGCTGATATTGCCAAAAATATGGGTCTCGACCTGCCGCCGCTGACAAGTGACAATTCAAGCCTTAAGGGAACCATTAAAGACGATGCTGGAAAATACGATCTCACCGTGCAAGGTACTGCTGATGGCCTTGAACTATATGGACAGCACATCACGCATCCTTCATTTTCTCTGGATATAACACCATCTGCAGTTAAGCTTTCAGAGCTGACCGGGACGATATGGGACGGAAAATTGAATGGCGATGTAGCCTTCACGCAACAACAGCAGCCTGCACCCTCATGGTCAACCGCATTTAAAGGTAGTGTAAAGCAGGTCGATCTTCCACAACTGCAAGATCTGCTTGGTTTGAAAGGGTTTACAACAGGTACGGGTGATATCGATTTTGACCTGGTCTCTGCGGATAATACGATTGCCAGCGCAACGGGCAGCGTTGCCGTTCAGACAAGTAATATTACTGTGAAGTCATTTAACGCCGACAAGCTCGGCGATACGCTGCACCAACTCACGACCATGCCAGATAACCTGCAGCAGCTTGTCAATGACACCTGCCAAAATAATGGTTCGAGCGTATTCAAGAATGTGCAGGGGCATTTCAAGATAGACCACGGTAAAGTCAATATTGAAACGCTCAATCTCATAAACGCCTCTGAAAAAATGCCCGTAACTGGGTCTGCTGATATTACTGCGGGACGTTATACGATCTCTGGCAACTTGCAGTTATTGAAGCCGGAAGACTTTCCTGCGCTGAAAATGACCGCGAACGAAAAAGAGGGCTATAAAGTCGATAGCAAACCGCTCGAAGACTATGTCATCAAGCACCTTCCACCCCCGCCGCCAGCCGCACAACCGCCTGCAACGCCAGTTACAGTTTCTCCACCAGTGACGACGCCAACTGCTCCTGTACCGCCTATTGCGCAACCGCAACTCGAAACTCCGCCGGCAGCCAATAATCCCGCTGCCACAAAAGAACAACCCATTGGCGATATCCTGAAGCGTTTGGACGAAAGCAATGCACCACAAGCTCCACCCCCGCAGGCACCAGAACAACCAACGCCTCCGTCACAAGCACCTGTGCCATTGACGGCATCGCCGCCAGCACAACCGCCAGTNNCTCACGCCCACAACGCCTTAAATTTTAGAATTACGTACCGAAACGCTTTTTGAGAACTTTCGCCACGTTCGGCGTAACGAAGTGCGTGATATCGCCGCCAAGACGGCCTATTTCTTTCACGAAACGGGATGAAATGAACTGGTGCTTGTCCTGCGCCATCAGGAACACTGTTTCGATGTTCTCGTTCAAGTAGGAATTCATGCCTGCCATCTGGAACTCATATTCAAAATCGGAAACGGCGCGCAGACCGCGGATAATCACCCGCGCATTCATATCTTCCACAAACCGCATCAGCAGTTTGCTAAACGGCACAACCTCAATGGACTTGCCCTTAAGCTTCCTGTTGTTGGCAACATCAGTTTTCATCATGTCGACGCGCTGTTTGACAGGGAAGAGGGGGCCCTTGCCCGGGCTGTCCGCCACACCGATCACCAGATGATCAACGACTTTCATGGCGCGCTCAATAATATCAAGATGCCCCAGCGTTACCGGGTCAAACGTGCCAGGGTAGACGCCAATCAGCGGCTTGGCAGAAACTTTCTTGTCCGCGACTTTTTTATTCTGCGCCATTGTCATCCCTGATAATTGCCGCCGAGACGACTTCTTCGCCGTCTTCGATGCGGAAGAGGGTGACACCCTGCGTCTGGCGACCGACAAAGCGGACATCCTTCACGGGCATACGAATAATCTGCCCACCATTGGTGACAAGCATCACTTCATCGTTATCCAGCACATTGAAGGTGCCGACGATTTCGCCGTTGCGCTTGCTGAGCTTCATGTTCCAGATGCCCGATCCACCGCGGCCCGTGACACGGTACTCATAGGCCGAAGTACGCTTGCCGAAACCTTTGGATGTTACAGCCAGCAGGAAATCCTCCAACTTCGCCATTTCATCAAAACGGGCAGGGGAGAGCTCGATATTGCCCGAGGATGTTTCTTCCTCGTCACTGGCATCTGCGGTTGCATCGGCATCTTCAACCTGATTGCGCGATTTCGAGGCGCGGCGGAGGTATGCAATGCGTTCTTCCGGCGTCGCTTCCAGATGGCGGACGATGGAGATAGAGACGACTTCATCGCCACCCATCAGCTTGATACCGCGGATACCCGTGGATGCGCGGGATTTAAAAACGCGCAGGTCAGCAACTTCAAAGCGGATAGCCTTGCCCTTGCGCGTAGAGAGAACGATATCATCCTTGTCGGTACAGGTGCGGACGTCGATCAGTTTTTCATCGCCCTCCAGCTTCATGGCGATCAGGCCGTTAGCGCGGACGTTTCTGAAATCTTCAAGGCTGTTACGACGAACAGTGCCATGCGAAGTCGCAAAAATAACATCAAGTTTGGCCCATGTCTCTTCGTCTTCCGGTAACGGCATGACGACTGAAATCGTTTCGCCTTGCTCCAGCGGCAAGAGGTTGATGAAAGCCTTGCCCCGCGCCTGCGGCGTGCCGAGCGGCAGCTTGTAAGCCTTCATTTTATGGCAGATGCCTTTGGTGGTGAAGAACAGGATAGGCGTATGCGTATTGGCAACGAAGAGGTCTGTAACAAAATCCTCCTCTTTGGTCTGCATGCCGGTGCGGCCCTTGCCGCCGCGCTTTTGTGCGCGGTATGTGGCCAGCGGGACGCGTTTGACGTAGCCGGTATTTGTGACAGTGACGACCATATCCTCTTTCTGGATCAGGTCTTCGATATCGGATTCATGTTCGTCAGAAATCAGCTCTGTCTTGCGCGGCGTGGCAAAACGGGCCTTGATATCGACCATCTCGTCGCGCAGCACTTTCATCAGTTTTTCACGGCTGGCGAGGATCGAGAGATATTCGGCAATCATAGCGGTGACTTCGCGCAGCTCATCGCCGATTTTGTCGCGCTCCAGCGCCGTCAGGCGATGCAGGCGCAGGTCAAGAATAGCGCGGGCCTGAATATCGGACATCTTATAGGTGTTTGTGGCGCTGACAGGATATTGCGGATCATCAATCAGCTTGATCAGCGGCGCAACTTCCCCGACATTCCATTCACGCCCGGTCAGTTTTTCACGCGCGTCGTTAGGGTCGCTGGCGGTGCGGATGATGCGGATGACTTCATCGATATTGGCAACGGCAACAGCAAGGCCCGCCAGGATATGGCCGCGTTCACGTGCCTTGCCGAGTTCGAAAATCGTGCGCTTGGTAATAACTTCTTCTCGGAAGTTCACAAAAGCGGCGATGAATTCCTTCAGGTTCAACAGCTGCGGACGACCGTAATTCAACGCCAGCATGTTGGAGCCGAAAGATGTCTGCAGCGGCGTATGCTTGAAAAGCTGGTTCAGCACGACATCCGGAACCGCGTCTTTTTTGAGTTCGATAACGACACGCACACCGTCGCGGTCTGTTTCATCACGCAGATCGGAGATGCCTTCGATGATCTTGTCGCGGACGCATTCCGCAATACGCTCCAGCAGGCGGGACTTGTTGACCTGATACGGCACCTCATGAACGATGATCGCGTTACGGTCCTTGCGGATTTCTTCGATCGAAGTTTTGGCACGCATGATAATAGAGCCGCGGCCATTGTGGAACGTGCCGAGAATGCCGTTGCGGCCAAGAACCTGTGCGCCGGTCGGAAAATCAGGCCCGGGAACAATGTCAATCAGCTCATCAATCGACACTTCAGGGTTATCCACATAAGCGCAGCATGCATCAATCACTTCGCCAAGGTTATGCGGTGGAATGTTGGTGGCCATACCGACGGCGATACCGGCCGCGCCGTTGACCAGCAAATTCGGAAAACGGGCAGGGAGTACGGTCGGCTCCTGCGTCGACTCATCGTAGTTGGGCTGGAAGTCGACTGTTTCCTTGTCGATATCCTCCAGCATCGTTTCGGCGACTTTGTTCAGGCGCGCTTCGGTATAACGCATCGCTGCTGGCGGATCACCATCCATCGAGCCGAAGTTACCCTGACCATCGATCAGCATCACGCGCAACGAGAAATCCTGCGCCATACGGACCATCGAGTCATAGATCGCGCTGTCGCCATGCGGGTGGTATTTACCCATGACGTCACCAACGATACGGGCTGATTTCTTGTAAGGCTTGCCGCTGTCATAGCCGCCTTCGCGCATCGCATAGAGGATGCGGCGGTGGACGGGTTTCAGCCCGTCGCGCACATC
>PLXM01000228.1 GCA_003153235.1 Rhodospirillales bacterium | reverse complement strand
GACCAGCATCGCGGCTGGTTTCAGTCGTCACTGCTGGTCGGCGTCGGCACACGCGGACATGCGCCCTATAAAGCAGTGCTGACCCACGGCTTCATCCTCGACGAAAAAGGCTACAAGATGTCGAAGTCGACGGGCAACGTCACCGCGCCCGCGAAGCTGACGGAAATGTACGGCGCGGATATCCTGCGCCTGTGGGTCGCGGGCTGCGATTACATGGAAGATATCCGCTTTGGCGAAAACATCCTCAAGGGCCATGTCGACGTTTACCGCCGCATCCGCGGCACATTCTGCTACCTGCTCGGCAGCCTTGGTGACGATTTTGAGAAAGTAGATTACAAAGGCCTCTCTGACATGGACCGCTGGGTGCTGCATAAGCTGCACGAGATTGACGGCCTCGTGCGCGCCAACATCCGCGACTTCGAATTCAGCAGCATGATGACGACCATCCACAACTTCTGTGCCAAAGAATTGTCCGCGTTTTATTTTGATATCTGCAAGGACACACTCTATTGCGATGCGAAGGACAGCCTCAAACGCCGCGCCGTTCTGACAGTGCTCGATCATGTTTTCAACTATCTCGTCCACTGGCTCTCGCCCGTGCTGTGCTTTACGGCGGAAGAGGCGTGGCTCGCCTATAAAGGCGTGACGACGGAAGATATAAAAGAAAGTATCCACCTCTCCACCTTCCCCATTGCGCAAAAAGAATGGCACCATCCGGAACTTGAAGAGAAGTGGCAGAAAATCCTGTCCGTGCGCAGTGTTATCACTGGTGCACTCGAAGTTAAACGCGCAGAAAAAATGATCGGTTCCTCGCTGGAAGCCGCGCCAAAAGTTCATGTGGACGATACGGCGCTGGCAAGAGTCCTCAAAACCGTTAATCTCGCAGATATCTGCATTACCTCAGGCGCACAAGTGGCCGATAGCGGCAGCGGTGGGTTTACTTTAGCCGAGATTGCAGGTGTCAGTGTCACCGTCGAAAAAGCCGCCGGCGAAAAATGCGCGCGCTGCTGGAAATATACAACCGATGTCGGGTCAGCCCCTGCACATCCCACCATCTGCGCGCGCTGCGCCGGTGTAGTGCAAAAAGAACTGAAATCAGCCGCGGCTTAAAAAGTTAGTGCTGAGTCCCGGGATTGAATACCGGCGCTTTGGGCGTTTTCCCTTTGCCTGACGGCTCGGCAGTGGGGGCTACTTTTTTCTGAGCCTTGTCCTCCTGCAGATCATCGATACGCTTAGTCAACTCCAGTATCGTTTCAGCCAGGAACGTGATGGTTTCTTTGTTTTCTTGCAGCTGCTGTAGAATCTCTGCCTGAGACTCTTGTATTTCCTGAGCGGTGTTCGGGGGAATTTCCTGCCCTGTCGCAAACACGCCCTGCTTCGCCACAAAAGCGGCAATGAGCGCTTTTTTATCAGCTTTAGTTTGCGCGCCGCTCTGGCTGACTCCATACTCTATCCAGTCCAGATACCCGCTCTCAGTGCCATAGGCTCTTAACAGGTTTTCAACATCTTTTGCGCTGCCTGTTGCTGCAAGGTCTCCAACGCGTTTCTTTTCCATTTTCGGTGCCATTTGAAGTCCTCACATTTTCTAGGTTGTTTTCATTATTGCTGCGGAGCTGGAACTCTAGGCGTTTTCGCTTTGCCTGAAGGCTCTGTTTCAGGCTTTGACAGTTTGGCAACTTCCTGCGCCAGCATTTCTATCACTTCCACCAGCGCCGGAATTGCATCCACCTTCTCTGTAAGCTCTGCGATAGTGTCGCGGAATTCCTTTATCACATCTGGAGGCACATCTTGTCCTTTGCTAAAAGGGCCTGTTCCTGCTTCATATTGGGCGACGAGAGTTTTTTTCAAGGCTCTGCGGGCATCGTCCTTATCAGCTAAAACTCCGTCAATTATTTTGTCGATGCAGTTGCCGGATATTCCGTATCCGTATCCATCGGTACCCGTCCATTTACTTGATCCAAATTGGCTCAGAAAATTCTTTACATCTTCCGCTGTGCCCGTCTTGCAAAGCTGTGTCAGGTTGTCCATTTGCATTTTAGTTTTTCCTTTTGTGCGTTTTTCTAAAAATCCGAATTTCTAAAGTCTACCGCGTAGAATTTAGGCGATTCTCAATAATATGTCAATAAAAAATATGGTAAATATGTGGATCATAATTAACTTTACGAATAAGAACATATAGGGTACAAAAGACTGTACTTTTTCGTAAAGGTCTGAGAATCATGGTCCAGCGGGTCAATACAGTTACTTTTCAGGGCGTTGATGTCAAAAATATCGACGTGCAGGTACAAATCTCCCCCGGTCTACCCCAATTCAATATCGTCGGGCTGGCCGACAAGGCCGTGGGTGAAAGTCGCGAACGGGTACGCGCGGCTTTGCATGCCATCGGCCTCGCCCTGCCATCGAAGCGTGTCACCGTCAATCTTGCCCCTGCCGATGTCGTTAAAGAGGGCAGCCACTTTGACCTGCCGATCGCTCTTGGCGTTCTTGCCGCCATGGGTGTGATGCCAGGCGAAGAGCTGGCGCATTACATTGTTCTGGGCGAACTTGCCCTCGATGGATCGATCCGCGCTGTGACAGGCGTGCTGCCGGCGGCTATTGAAGCCTCCGCCACCAACCGCGGAATTATCTGCCCTGCCGATTGCGGCAGTGAAGCCGTCTGGGCGGGGGACCTCGACGTGCTTGCCCCGCAAAATCTTGTCGTGCTGCTCAATCACATGAAGGGCACGCAGGTGCTCTCACGTCCGCAGCCGGAGATGTCGCTCGAAAACCCCGCACGCCTTGACCTCTCTGACGTCAAAGGGCAGGAAAGCGCAAAACGCGCGCTCGAAATTGCCGCGGCTGGTGGACACAACCTGCTGATGATCGGTCCGC
>PLXM01000159.1 GCA_003153235.1 Rhodospirillales bacterium | reverse complement strand
CGCTACGGGCCTGTAGCTCAGTTGGTTAGAGCAGGCCGCTCATAACGGTCTGGTCGGGGGTTCAAGTCCCTCCGGGCCCACCAATACTTTCAAAGACTTAGACGGTAATCTGAAAGTACAATTTTCCCCTGGTGCCCCGCCGGAGCCCCTATTCAGAGCCTCCCAACCTGCCCATTGTTCTTAAAACAGAGCTTTATAACGGCCATTTTTCCGTCCTTGACTCCCCGCCCGACGGCCTCCGCTGGCTCTATGTGGATTTTAACAGCTACTTCGCCAGTGTGGAGCAGAAGCTGAACTCGCCTATGTCTTGTGCGTTTCGCCCTGTTCCCAGGATTCCGAACCGCCACCGCCGTCCGTCTCAATGATCTGCTCGGAGAGGGGAATGTCGCCCGTGACCAGATATGGGCCGTCTTTCGCTATCACGACACGACTTTTGACTTTTGGATGGGACATGAGTTTTTCCTTTTCGATCATTTGTTCAACGATGACTGCCATACCGTCGAGAATGGCTTCTTTTATTTTTAGCGATAGAAAATTGAGATCATAGATTTTTGTGACATGCTTATGATACAATTTCTCAAGTTTGGCAAGAGGCAGTATGGAGAGAAATCTCAGCTTTATACTGTGAGCACATTGCCTGAAATTGGCGCCAATTTGGCTTTCGCAGCCACGGCTACTTGAATGAACATGGTTGCTGCAGGCGAGTTATTGCTTTGCCGATAGGCTATGGCGATAGGCAGCGGGGGCGGCGTGGGATGAACGGGACGCAATATTATACGGCCTCCCGCTATCTGTGCTAGTGTCTGGGGAACCAAAGCCACGCCTCGCCTGGCCTCCACTGCAGCAATAAGGCTTGCAGCTGTGTCATACTCACCAATGATGTTGGGAGAGGTGGTGTATGGTGAAAGTAGCTTGCACAGTCCTGCATATGCCTCTGGATGTTCTTCACGCGTAAAGGTGACAATAGGTTGGTCTGCGATCTCGCGAAGAGATACTTCATTCACAAGCCCGAATTTATGCTTTTGATGAAAGGCAACATTGATCTCATGCGCCCCTAATTTTTCAAAAGCCAGCCCGTCAAAATCTCGTGGGGACAATGAAACTGTTAGCGCCACATCCAATTCATGTTCGCGCAAAGCACGCAACATCGCCTTACTGCTCATCTCGTGTAAATCGACATCAATCTCTGGATGATCCTCATAAAAAATTTGCAAAGTGTGACGAAGTATATCAACGGTTGGCGAAGCTGCGTAACCGACATGAACCTTTCCGCGTTTTCCTTGCGCAACAGATTTCACCAAATCGACAGATGCGTTGATACGCTCCAGAATACTTTTGGCCTCAATCAGGAATATTCTCCCTGCCTCTGTTAGCCTGATCGACTTTGTGCCGCGATCAAATAGGCTGACATCGAGTTCCTTCTCCAAGTCGCGAATCTGTCGGCTGAGGGGTGGTTGCGAAATATGCAGGCGCGCCGCTGCACGCGTCAAATTCTGTTCTTCCGCGACGGCGACAAAATATCTAAGGTGTCTAAGCTCCATATCGGCCCTTGCTCCTGCTATGAGAAATAACCCAGTCAAGACGAGGTAGGGATTGCAATTAAATATTTTACCTAAAATTGCAGCCATACCTTAAAGGTATAGAACTCACACTAATAAAGTAATATTCAACTAAACGACTTTTGGCAATGATAAGCACTGTAATAAGTCCTCTTATCTGCCGGTATAGACCATTTGTCATGAACTCCGTTGCCTGCCTGCACAGTACAGTCAACGACTATCAATCAGGCCAGATGGGAACTCTGCATCTCACAAGGGTGTTAAAAATAACTGGAAAGGAAAATCACAATGTCATTAACTTCCAAACATTTAGGTCGGTCAGCCGCGATTACCGGGGCAGGCAGTGGCCTTGGCCGCGATATAGCTCTTCAGCTTGCCGCCAAGGATTATACCGTTTTGGGGACTGCCTTTTCCGCTGAAGAAGTGCAGTCTTTAAAAGAGGCTTCCAATGGTCGCGTCAGACTGACGGTCTGCGATATTACCAAGGAGCAGGACGTAAAGGCATGGGCTGGCAACATGTCCGACATGCTTGGCGACGGCGGCCTTAATCTTCTGATAAGTAACGCAGGCATTCTCACTCCTGGGCCGGTCGAGATTCTAGCGCTTGACGCTATACGGCATGAATTCGAAGTCAACGTATTCGGCGCTCTCTCTGTTATAAACGCATTTCTGCCAGCACTCCGCAAGGCGCGGGGACGCATAGTCCAGATCAGTACATGGACAGCCAGCTTACCCCTTCCGTTCAACGGGCCATCCGGTGCATCGAAGGCTGCGATGGAGGTATTTATGACGGCCTATCGCGCCGAGCTAAAACGTTTTGGCATAGATGTCACAGTGGCGATAGCGGGCAATATGCGAACCGGTGGTCCGGCAAAAACGGCAGCGGCCCTCTCTCATGTCGCCGACAAGATGACGGCTGAACAACGTGAGCTATACGGACACGCGTTCGGTACGTTTGCAGCCACTCTCAACAGTATGCAGGGAAGCGGACTCGATTCAGCCTCAGCTGCCAAGAGAGTGATCGAGCTCGCAGAGCAAACACCCCCGCCGATCCGGGCGGCGGTGGGGCAGGATGCCGAAGAAATGTTGAGGATCGTTCATGAGAAACCCGATGCCGAACAAGACACGTTCCGCCTCCAGGTCGTCGGTCTGAGCTAGAACAATCATTTAATAATAACCACGCCCTTACAATAAAGGAGCTAACAATGATCGAGATATTGGATACCAACGATAAACGCGCCGTTCGCAACAAAAACAACGTTCTTGCCCTTTATGAAGGGATGATCAACGAGAAAAAGTCCGAAGAAGCGACAGCCAAGTTTGTCAGCCCGGACTACATTCAGCACAATCCTCTGATCCCCAACGGCGCTGCCGCGCTAGGACAGTTTTTTGGCAAGGTTACTACAGAACGAGCTCGCGCGCGTGTTGTCGTCCACCGGATTATCTCCGCTGGCGACTATGTGTGGGCTCACGTGAATTTTCTGAATCTGTTCAACGATGATCCTAATGATACGGGAATCGCCGGTGTCGATATATACAAAATGGATGCCAATGGAAAGGCCATCGAACATTGGGATACTTTGCAAATAGTTGGCGACCCGAAAAATTCGGCCCCATTGATCGGTCCCAACATCCCGCGTGCCAATTCAAATGGCATGTTCTGAAGTTAATAACCCGAAACAACTTTAACACCAGTAAGGAGAACCACCATGAAAAACGAGAACATATCCAGCAAAACCGGACTCGGCGCTTTCCTGACGCCTGACAACTGCGCCATGATCCTAATCGACCATCAGCCCTTCCAGTTCGCAGGCATGAAAAGTCATGACCCTCAAACGATCATCAACAACGTCGTGGGCTTGGCAAAGACAGCCAAGATGTTTGGTGTCCCTACACTTCTGACAACGGTCATAGAGGAGCGGGGCGGTTATATTATAAAGCAACTCCAGGACGTATTTCCTGATCAGAAGCCCATCAATCGCACTTTCATTAATGCCTGGGAAGACGAAAAGATTGTGAATTGGGTCAAAAAGTCCGGCAAGAAAAAACTCGTCATCGCCGCTCTCTGGACGGAAATCTGTCTTGCGTTCCCAGTTATCCATGCTCTTGGTGACGGTTATGATGTTTATTTCGTCACGGATGCTTCAGGCGGCGTAAGTCTAGAGGCGCATGAAGTTGCGATCCAGCGCATGATTCAGGCTGGCGCCGTGCCTCTTACATGGGGTGTTTTCTCGGCTGAACTTCAACGCGATTGGGCTAGGGAAAAGACCACGGCAGAACTTGGCAAGATCGTCATAGAGCACCACGGCAGTACCGGAACGTCTCTCCTCTGGGAACTGCAGCTTCTCGCTACTCACGCTAAGTAACGTGCCTGACATACCCACCGCATCTACCTGTCTCCACCCCCAATGTATCCTCAATATTTATAAGGACCCCTCATGAGCAAATATCAGATCGCCGTCGTTGTTGGCAGCCTGCGTCAGGATTCATTCAATCGCAAGCTAGCGACCGCTATTGCTAAGTTCGCGCCAGCGGAGTTCTCATTCACCCATTTGCAAATTGGCGATCTGCCGATTTATAACCAAGATCAGGATGGCTCCCAGCCTGAACCAGTGAAACGCCTCAAAAGCGAGGTCATGGCCGCGCAGGGACTTTTGTTTGTTACACCAGAATATAACCGTTCAATCCCTGGCGCCCTCAAGAATGCCCTCGATCATGGCTCCCGCCCCTATGGCCAGAATGCTTGGGGTGGTAAGCCTGCCGGCGTATTGGGAGTATCCCTCGGCGCTGCGGGTACTGCTCTCGCACAGCAACATTTGCGCAATATTCTCGCCTACCTGGATGTGCCGACGCTGGGCCAGCCGGAGGCTTTTATCCAAGTTAAAGACGGCCTCTTTGATGCAAATGGTGATATTGGCGAGGGCAGCAGAAAATTCCTGCAAGGTTGGATGGACAAATACATCGTCTGGATAAAGAAACATGCGGCCTGACATGAGCGCTGTCACCAAAGATCAGCGCATGCCGGCTATCTTTATTCTCCTTTTTGTCATGGTTGATGTTTATATTTTAGAAAGACTTGAGGACGCCC
>PLXM01000162.1 GCA_003153235.1 Rhodospirillales bacterium | reverse complement strand
ACCGAATTTTCGCAGGTGGATGTTCCGACGATCAACCAGTTTCTCGAAGAGATCTCCAAGATGGCGGAGAATGTGCTCTTTCCACTCAACGCTGTCGGCGACCGCGAGGGCTGTGTTCATGACCGCGACACAAAGGCCGTCAAAACGCCGACAGGATTTAAGGAAGCCTATAAACAATTCTGCGAGGCGGGGCTGACAGGTTTTGCCTGCGACCCGAAATACGGNNGTATGCCGCAGGTATTGAATACGGCATTGAGCGAAATGTTCTGCTCGGCCAACCTCGCGTTCGGTATGTATCCGGGGCTGAGCCATGGCGCCTATAACGCTCTGCATGAATACGGCACGGACCAGCAGAAAAATACCTACCTGCCGAAACTTGTTTCTGGCGAATGGTCGGGGACAATGTGTTTGACCGAGCCGCAATGCGGCACGGATCTTGGTTTGATCAAAACCAAAGCCGTGAAACAGGCAGACGGTTCCCATTCCATTACCGGCACGAAGATATTCATTTCCGCGGGCGAGCATGACCTGACATCGAACATCTGCCACCTCGTGCTGGCGCGGATCGAGGATCCGTCAACGCCGCCGGGCATCAAGGGGATCAGTCTTTTTATTGTGCCGAAGTTCCTGCCGGATGCTCAGGGAAATGCGGGGGCGCACAACGGCGTTTCCTGTGGTCGCATCGAAGAGAAGATGGGCATTCACGGCAACAGCACCTGCGAAATAAATTTTGACAGCGCAAAGGGCTGGCTCATCGGCGAGCAGCACAAGGGCATGAAAGCCATGTTCGTGATGATGAACGAAGCGCGTCTGGGTGTCGGCCTGCAGGGGCTGGGCTTGAGCGAAGTCGCGTATCAGAACGGGCTGGCCTATGCGCTGGACCGCGTGCAGAGCTCTGCGATTGATCAGAAGGCGGGCGATGCTGCGCCGAAGTCGGTCACCATCATCAACCATCCAGATGTGCGCCGCGAACTGCTGAGCATTAAATCTGCTGTCGAGGGCGAGCGCATGCTGGCTTACTGGATTTCCATGCAGCTTGATATCTCGCAGAAAGATCCTGATGAAAAGGCGCGCAAAAAGGCGAAGGCGTTTGTCGACCTGCTGACGCCGATCGTAAAAGCGCATTTCACAGACAATGCCGTGGAGAACAGCAATTCCGCCATTCAGGTGTTTGGCGGTCATGGCTACATCAAAGAACACGGTATGGAGCAGTTTAACCGCGACGCCCGCATCACACGTCTTTATGAGGGCACGAATGGCATTCAGGGCTTGGATCTCATTGGTCGTAAGGTTCTGAAGGAAAATCTTCTGCCGGGTTACCTGCGTCTGCTGACGGACGATCTGATCACGGCAAAAAAGAGCGGCGTCTCCCTGTGTATGGTCATGCCTGTAGCCTGCGCCGCGTGGAAGCTGCTCTGGGCAACGTGGAAGCTGCAAGCCTGTGCGGTCTTCGGCAAGGTGACGCGTAACCTTGGTCCGGTGATGGTCAGGGCGGCAGGTACGTCGACTGACTATTACAAACTGATGAGTCTTGTCGTCATCGGCCACATGTGGGTGAAGATGGCTGAAGAGGCGACAAAGCGTCTTGTGTCCAACCCCGAGGGCCGCGATTTCTACGAAACGAAAATCAAGACCGGACGTTTCTACATGAAGAAGGTCATGCCACAGGCGAAGGCTTATGCGAAGACGATTAAGAGCGGTGCGGGTGTACTCATGGACATTCCCGCCGACAAGTTCGCGCATACCCAGACGACAATCGGGATTAAATGATTAAGAAGATATTCAAAAGCCTGCTCTGGTTCGTCGTCATTTTCGTTGCGCTGGATGTAACGGTGATATTTGCGCTGCCAAAAATCGTGCCGATGGAAAAGGTTGCCATCTTTGTGCAGGATCAGGTGCGCGAGCAAACGGGGCGCGACATTGCCTTCAGCAGTGTGGATTTCGTTTTATGGCCGAATATCGGTATCGAGCTGAAGCAGGTCACTTTCAGCAATCCATCGTGGGCGCAGCAGAAAACGATGGCTGCTTTAGGCAAAGCCGACGTGGAACTTGAGCTGCTGCCGCTGTTTCAGCGCCATATCGTCGTCAAAAAATTTGTTCTGGATCAGCCGGATATTTACCTTGAAATAAGCGAGGATGGCAGAAAAAGCTGGGATTTCTCGAAAGATATCCCTGCGCTGGCGGATAACGGCAGCGCAGCGCCGCAGCACAGGAAAAGCGTTGCTGCGCCTGATGAGCGGAAATTTGATTTCCAGTTCGGGCAGATGCAGGTCAATAAGGGCAAACTGATTTTTGCCGACCTCGAGAAGAAGACCACCATCAGCGTCGAGGGTATTGATATCGATGTCAAATGGCCGGACCCTAAAAGCCCCCTGCAGGTGCGGGGTAACCTGACTTACAGGGGCAAGCCCATAGCACTTGATTTTGAGCTGGATAAGCCGCTGGACTTTTTTGACGGCAGAGCTTCAGCGGGGCAAGTCAGCCTGAAAGCGGATGACTTTACGGTGAAGGCAGATGGCTCTATCGCCCCGCAAGGCACTTTACTGAAGGGCGATATGGATGTCACTGTGCCATCCTTAGCGGAAGCGCTGGCGTGGGCGCAGGGCACGCAGGAGCAGAGGAAGCTGCCTTTTGAAAAACTTACCTTTACCGGAGCTGCGCGATTGAGCAAGTCAGACATCATCCTGAAAGAGGCGACCTTGTCGCTGGATGATATGCAGGCCAAGGGTGACCTGAATGTGGGGTTTGTTGGCAGGCCCGAGATTTTTGCCAGGCTCTCTGTGAATAAGCTCAATCTTGACAGGTTTACCGGCAGCGGTGCGGCAGCGGCTTCTGGCGCATTTGCCGAAAAAAAATCTGATGCCCCCGCAGAGTCTTCCGCGTCAGGCGACGGAGGATGGGATGCAAAGCCGCTGGATTTCTCCGGATTGAAAGCCGTGAATGCTGATCTGACCTTGAAGACGGAAGGCTTTACGCTGAGAGGCGTTGAAGTCGGCCCGTCGCTGCTGACTGTGCAGGTGCAGGATGGTGATCTGCATTTCAAATCGTCAGAAGCCTCATTGTTCGGCGGCAAGTTTTCTTCCGAACTTGGCCTTAATGTAGCGAAAGAATCTCCAGCCATATCTTTCTCGTTCAATATGGCGGGTGTGGTTGCCCAGCCTGTGCTAGCGTCATTTGCACATTTCAAAAAGTTGAGTGGTACGGTC
>PLXM01000245.1 GCA_003153235.1 Rhodospirillales bacterium | reverse complement strand
GCAGTGATAAAATGTCGTTGGGGTAGACAGGGTGGGGCCATCCCATTTTCTCGATGGCGCGGCCCACCATGCCGCCTTTCATCTTCGGCGTTGCATCGACAATCATGCGCATGGTCAGGCTGGCGGTGTGCCAGCCGCTCGCCACGAGTTCGCCGAAGAAAGTGTTTTTCGCCTTGTCGGGATCGGTATGAAAGTCCTGCGGATCGAATTGCTTGGCAAAGGCAATGATGGATTGCTCTGTGACCTGCACCGGACCTGCAGTAAACTTCTGCCCGACAGCAATATCCTCGAGATAGATGTAAGGTTGATTCTCTGACATGGCTTGATGGTATGAGTTCAGAATCAATAAGTTAACAAAACTTTTTGCATACCATAAAAAATATTGACTACACCGATATAATTATGTATAACAAAACGTTATTTCGTTAAAGGAAAAGACATGAAGCCTGTTAAAAAAATATTCAAGAAGCACGCGCAAAAGAAGCACAGGAAAGCTGCTTTTGATTTCGAAAATGAAATCGCCCAAGTGTGGCGTGATTTTCCGGACGTGCGCGAGAAAATTATCTTTTTCGATGCCAGCGCAGGGGCAAAGATGGTTTATCCGGACGGCTTCGACGGAAAGGAAGAAGCGCAAAAGCTTGCCGACCAATACGGCGGCCCGGCCAAAATGGAGAGCGCTTTTAAATCATTCGGCGGAAAAAATTCTTTTTGCCAGCCGATTTCCGGAGGGCGGAGGCTTCTTTACCTCCTGATGGAGAAGCATTCGCACGATTTGGTTGACCGCAAGGCGCCTGTGGCACAGGAAACGACGTTTGTTTTCGATCATGAACTCGGGCATGCCATTGTTTCAGGCGGGGTGGGCTTTGATAAAAACAAAGCGGAATGCACGGCCGACGCCTACGCTACAATTCGCCATTTGCAACGCTATGGCGCGGATTCTCCGGCCATTAATGCCATCGTGGCGAACCGTTCTTTTGATCTTGTCTTCAGGGAAGGATGGTATGGATCGAGCCATTTCACCAGTCCTGTCACCCAAAAGATTCTGGACTGCCGTCACAGGATCGACTGGGACAGCCTGACACCGGAGCAAACCGTGAAGATGGCGCAGAAGTTTGTGCTGGAGCATGAGATGAGTGTTAAAGCGCGTGCAGCTCTGAGTAAAGATTTCAAGGATCTGNNCATCTGAGCGGCAAGGCAAAAGATATCGAAGCGGGAGATATCACACCGCTGCGCGAACTTGCTGACAAAGTCCTGTCGACAAATTCCGCCGATGTTTTGAAATACGGCTCTGCCGCGCTGGAATTGTGCATCGATCAGCAGACGGCAGGCCTTATTCTGAAGGGCGAGTATTGGGACAAAGTCCGTCAGAAACTGGCGGAGAAGCAGGAAAGCTTTGCGAAGCAAAGGCCGCTTTCCGATCTTCCGCCGCCCCCGGCCCGCTATAAAATTAGATAAAATTCAATTAAATCAATATATTAAGAATCCCCTATTGAGCACCTGATAGTTATTATGTATAATAACTATCAGGTTTATGGGGTTGATAATGTCTCTTTCTGGTGAATTTGAAGGTGTTGCAAAAAGACAGGATCCCGCTGTCTTTGATTTTGAACGCGAAGTGGCCCAGGTCTGGCACGATTTTCCGCAGGTGAAAGACAAGGTTATCTTTTTCGATGCGGGAGCTGGCGGAAAACTGGTTTACCCCGGAAGTGACAACGACAGGAAACAGGTCGAGCGGTTAATAGAGCGGTATGATGTCATCGGTGATTTCAAGGATTTTACGCGCGATATAGGAAAAGTGAGTTCGTTCTGCAGTGACGTTGGTACTGATGAACGATTTATTTTTCTCCTGCAGGAAAAACACGAAAAATATCTTGTGGACAGTAAAGCGCCAGTGGCACAGGAAACAGCTTTTGCCTTCGACCATGAGCTTGGACATTCAATCGTTCCGGGCGGGTTGAGTGAGGAGGATATGAACAAAGCCGAGTGCCTGGCGGATGCTTATGCCGTTATTCGTCATTTCCAGCGCTATGGCGCGGACTCCGCAGCGATCGAAACGATAATAGCGGGTCGTGCCTTTGATCTCGTTTTTGAAGAGCATGGCTACGGGCGCGACCATTTCACCAGTCCGGTGACGGAACAAATTCTGGCGCAGCGCCATGATTGCGACTGGGATAACATGACGCCTGCACAAACCGTGAAGCTGGCGCAGGAATTCGTCAGGAAATACGGAATGAACGAAAAGCAGCTGGATGTCATCGATGAGGCCTTCAGCCCGCTGCATGACAAAGCCCATAGTGTCCGCTCGGGGGCTGTCCTTCCGCTGAAGGAATTGGCGCAGCGGGTCTTCGCAACTGATTCTTCAAGTATTTTTAAATATGGGGCGGCGGCTTTGGAGCTGTGCATTGATCAACAGGCGGTCGGGGCTCTCCTGCAGGGCGAGTATTGGGATGTAGTTCGCCAAAGGCTGGGAGAAAGACACAAAGTCGTTGCCCAGCCTACATCTCCTGTTTTTGCCGGCACGCAATCCGCTGCGGCGTATAAGAACGCCGCCTTTAAATTATGACAAAATTTTTGTGAATTAATTAAGGCAGATTTAAGCCTGAAGTTGTTATAAACTCCTGAAGAACAAACAGATAAGTCAGGAGACTTCAGGATGCCGAGTTACAAAGCCCCCCTCGACGACATGCGTTTTGTGCTGAACGAAGTGCTGAACGTAGGGCAACTGTCGCGCATCTCGGAATTTGCCGCGGTCGATACCGCAACGATCAACCAGTTTCTGGAAGAAACCGCCAGAATGGCGGAGAATGTGCTGGCGCCGCTCAACGCCGTGGGCGACCGCGAGGGTTGCACCTATGACCGCGCCGCCAAGACTGTCAAAACACCTACTGGATTTAAAGAAGCTTATGCGCAGTTTTGTGAGGCAGGCATGACGGGTTTTGCCTGCGATCCGAAATACGGCGGCCTCGGCATGCCGCAAGTGGTGAATACCGCCTTAAGCGAAATGTTCTGCTCCGCCAATCTCGCCTTCGGCATGTATCCGGGGCTGACGCATGGCGCTTACAACGCGCTACATGAATACGGCACCGAGCAACAGAAAGACACTTACCTGCCGAAACTGGTTTCCGGCGAATGGGCGGGGACGATGTGCCTGACTGAACCACAGTGCGGCACCGACCTCGGCCTGATCAAAACCAACGCCGTCAAGGAGGAAGACGGTTCCTACGCGATTTCGGGCCAGAAGATTTTCATTTCGTCGGGCGAGCACGACCTCGCCGACAACATCATCCATCTCGTGCTGGCGCGGATCGAAGGCGCGCCGGCCGGCGTGAAGGGGATTTCGCTCTTCCTCGCGCCGAAGATTCTGGTGAACGAAGACGGCTCGCTCGGCGGCCGCAACGGCGTCGCCTGCGGCTCGATCGAGCACAAGATGGGCATCCACGCCAGCCCGACCTGCGTGATGTCGT
>PLXM01000246.1 GCA_003153235.1 Rhodospirillales bacterium | reverse complement strand
GAGATCGCGCGCATCCAGAAAGTCACCGCCTATGCCCGCGAACGTCAGTCGGAAATCGAGCAGTTTGCCGATCAGCTGCGCGCGAGCTCCGCGCAGGAGTACCCGCAGGTCAAGGTGGAGACCATCAAGGATACCGTGAATATCGATCTTGGTTCCGGCGTCAATTTCATTTCAGGTTCGGCTGATATTTCCGATGCCGGATCAAGATTTTTGCGCGGCTATCTGCCGAAAGTGCTTGAGGCGGCGAAAACGGATCTGGGTAAAAAGTGGCTGAAGCGCGTCGTCGTCGAGGGTTTTACGGATACGGACGGCAGCTATCTTTTTAACCTCGATCTCAGCTTGCAGAGGAGCCGTAAGGTTGTCTGTGCCATGTATGCGCTGCCGGTAAAGGATGAACGCGCGATGACACCGGAAGAACTGGCACAGATCCGCGATCTGTTTCTTGTCGGGGGTTATTCATTCAATTCCATGCAGGCATCCAAGGCCAAAAGCCGCCGCATCGAGCTGAAGCTTGAATTCTGGCAGGCGGGTGAAAAAGAGCAGGAAGAAAAGCAGCCGAAGCCCGACCTTACCGGTAAATCCTTTGGGCATTGCTAAGTTAAAGCCCGAGCTGGGTCAGCACCTCTTTTGCGGAGCCCAAATTTTCTGTCTGCGGAGTATTCTTTAGTGCAAGCGCCAGGAAAAGTGTTCTGTTATCCGCCTCGTCCTCGAAATTTTCTTTCAGGATCTTCAGCTTGTATTCCTGCGCGGCATGAGCAGAGGCGATGGCGGCTTTCGTTATATCTTTTTCCTCGGCGATCTTCTTCGCTGCCTTGGCCGTATCGCTTTCCTCAATGACCTGCAGGCCCAGTTTTTCAATGTTGGCCTTGCATTGTTTCAGCGCCTGCCAGTGACTGTGGACAGAGCGTATATCGCTCAACCCGGCTTGCGGCAGGGCAAGCAGGCAGTGATGGATGGGCAGCCAGAATTTTTTCAGCACTATATATTCAGCTTGCCGCAGCAGTTCAATTGACGTTGTGACGGGGCCAGCAGCGCTGTTCGTGACTGGAATGACGGCGCAATCCGCGTGTCCATTCTTCAGGCAGTCCAGTGCTTCCTTGAACGAGCCGCAGTTTATGCCTTCACCATCAGGGTAAAGATGCCGCGCGGCAATATCCGAATAGGCACCGGATGCGCCTTGAAAGGATATGCGCTGCTTTGCGGACATCTATCTCACGCAGCCATTGCCGGTGGTGGTGGACGGCGTCGAGGCGGCGCGGGTTTCTTTTGCTCGGGGGGCTGCTGCTGACCGCTCAGCTGCTTGAAAGCACCTTTGTCCGGCTGGTATTCGTTAAGCGTGCCTTTTTCAAGATCAAAAAGCCAGCCGTGTACCGTCAGTCGCCCTTCCTGCACGGCTTTTTTGACCATGGGGTATTCCATGATGTTTTTAAGGCTCATGATAACGATCTGGCGCTCGGTTTCGCGCAGCAGGGCTTCGTTATCAGTAGTGCCTACGTTACTCTCGGCGGTGCATTTGGCCTGCTGGGCCATCTTGACCCATGACTTGATATATTGATCAGATGTGCCGTCGACAAGTGCAGCAACGCCGCCGCATTGTGTATGGCCCATGATGATGAGGTGTTGTATTTTTTTTGTGTCGATAGCATAACTGAGTGAAGCGCTGATCTCCGGCCGCTTGTCTGCTTCATAGGGCGGAATGATGGCAGCCATTTGGGAGCGGACGAATTGTTGTCCTGGCTCAGCATCAAACACAAGGTCGGCGCCGTTGCGCGGATCAATGCAGTTGATAATAAAAAACTCCGGATTCGCTCCATTCTTGGCGAGCTTTTCCATCAGCTTTTCGCCGCTTTCGTAATATTTATCGTGAAAACGGTTAAATCCGTCGATGAGTTTTTTCTGCGGCATTCTGGCTCCGGCTTCAAAGGAGCGTATATGAAAGCATGGATTTCTGATTCTGTAAAGGATCGTATGGTGTCTTAGTGCCTTGTTAAGAAATTGTCCTTAATATATCGAGAGGGGCGAACGGATGGGTATTCCTCTTAAATTTCAGGTATTTTGCCGCAACATCAAGGGCCATTTTGACCTGACAGTCTTCCTGTGCAAATGGGACTACCATTCACGCAAGGAAATGATCGTCACCATACTGGCGGCCATGCTGCTAACGTATTCAACATTAACCAGCAGGGATCTTTTGGATTACATGGCTATGTGCCTTGAAGCCACGCTGCTGCGCATTCAGCTCGGCTGGCCCATGTCGATTTTTCCCATGGAATACCGTCCTTCGCATGATCATATAACGTATTCCGTTGCGACAAGCAGCCATATCGCCCACAACGAACTGAGCTTTCTGATGTCCCATGTTTACCCTGCTGCCGAAGAAGAGGCGCTCGGCTTCCGCAACCCGATTGTCGACTGGGGGCTTTGCAAGGAAAGCCCTCTTGTCAGCGACAGCGTCAGCGATGCGCTGATGCTGCGCAAATCATTGCCTTACAAGCTGCAGGAAAATGATGAAAGTTATATCTATTCCCGCCATCAGCTAAGGTATATCGCCATCCGTGTTGCCAATAAAATCCAGAACACGCAAAACCTGCAGAAGCTGGAATTCTACGGCACGGCGGCGGCGCTGATGAACGAGGAGCCGGTTATTGTCCGCAAATCCTATTATTTCAGCGCGCTGATGACGGCAGAGGCTTTTCGCAGTTGTATTTTTCGCGATAACCTGCGCGGCGAGAAAGAAGTCTATACAGATATGACGAATTATTTCCCTGTAAGGCAGGAAAAGATCGACGGGCAGGAGAGCGTGCGCTTTACGCCTGATTTCTNNGCATCAAAACCTGTCGGCGGGGAACAGGTCAATCTGGGAGGATCGGGCTCCATCAATTACAACGATGTGGAGGGGGCGGGAAACCCGCCTGACCTGCGCGATGTTATTTCGTATGCCATGGCACGCGAGCTCTGCGAGGAAACCGGCATGCAGGCGTGGTTCGGGCAGGCGCATATTAATACCATGATTACGGGATTCTTCCGCTGGATCGACCGTTGTGGTCACCCTGAGTTCACCGGCATCACGCATGTCAAAAATATCCCGTTTTCGACACATAACAAGGTTGATGGCGATGAAGTCGTCAGGTACGAAGAAATCCCCATAGCGGTCAATGAGCCAAGAGATTTCCTTGCGGTGCTGGACTACATCCGCGAGCACAAGATCAATGTCGCTTTATCTTCACTTATGGCCCTGCACCGGCTCACGGTTATTGCCGGTTATAATTCCAAAGAGGCTGGCGACGCTCAAAAGAAAGTCCATCACGAGCTGTCTTATTTTCTCAACAACCAGTAATCCTGTACGAATGTTGCGTGCGCGATAGATATTATTATGAAATTTTTTAATATTCTGAAAATAAATAATCTGCTTTTAATATCAGATAGATAACGTGTAAGTTATGCATCAGCCCGTCAAAAAATATCAAGAAAGAGAGCACAGGGTGAGCTATTCCGTTTTAAAAAAATTGCCGCCGATCGAGAAGATCCTTGAGGCCATGCCGCTGTCGGAAGCGGCCCGCCAGAGAATTGAGAAGGACCGGCAGGAAGTAAAAAACATCCTGAAGGGTGATGACAATCGTCTGCTCATCATTGTCGGTCCTTGCTCCGCATGGCCGAAGGAAGCTGTGTTCGATTATGCTGAAAGATTGGCCAAGCTGGATAAAAAAGTTTCTTCGGCGCTGAAGCTGGTCATGCGCTGTTATATCCAGAAGCCGCGTACCACCAAAGGCTGGACGGGGCCTGTCAACCAGCCGGATCCGCTGGCGCCGCCGGATATTGAAGCCGGCGTAAAATATACGCGCGAGATGATGGTGCGCGTGGTCGAGATGGGGTTGCCGATCGCGGACGAGGCTTTGTTCACCCATAACGCCAAGGGATTTATCGAGCTCCTGTCATGGGTTGCCATCGGTGCGCGCAGCGCGGAAGATCAGGAGCATCGTATTTTTGCCTCGTCACTGGATTGCGCGGTGGGTATGAAAAACCCGACGCATGGTTCCCTTGCCATTGGGGTCAATGGAATTGTTGCCGCCCAGCACCAGCACGTCGCTGTGTTTGATGGCTACGAAGTGCAGACACATGGTAATCCGTATGCGCATCTGGTCTTGCGCGGCGGCGATGGCGTGCCGAATTATTCCGTCTCGCATCTTGAGGAAGTGAAGCGCTGCATGGAGAGCCATGACATCCAGAATCCGGCTATTGTTATTGATGTCAGCCATGATAACTGCCTGATCAATGGCAAGAAAGACACGGGACGTCAGCCCGATATCACGCGTGATATCCTCGACAGCATCAAGGATCGCCCTGATCTCCGCAAGCTGGTGAAGGGCTTTATGATCGAAAGCTTCATCAAGGAAGGGCGGCAGAACGTGGTTGAAGGCAAGCCGCACGACATCGACCTTGGCGGGTTGTCTATCACGGACCCCTGCCTCAGCTGGGAACGCACCGAAGAAATGCTGCTGCAGTTGGCGCATCGGGTGCAGCTTAATTAGAAGCGGGTTTCAAGATGAAAATCGCCATGGTTGTCGCGCATCCTGATGACGAGATTTTTTGGGGCGGAGGATTGCCGCTTCGCTACCCCGGCGACTGGACAATTATTTCCTGCAGCACACCTGTATATGAACCGAGGCGCCTTGAAGAATTCAAACGGGCTTGTGCGGCATTGGGCGCAAAGTCCGTTATGTACCCTGAGCAGGATATATCAAAGAAGACGCCGCTAAAACATCTTCAGGATATTAACCTTGACGCCTTTGATCATATTGTGACCCACAACAAATGGGGTGAGTATGGCCATCCCCACCACAAGCAGATCCATCAATATATCTCATCAAGATATGAGCATAAGCCCATAACCACTTTCGGCTTTAGTCTGCGCGGCATCAGCATTTTTGGCCGCCGCTGGCAGGGCAGGGGAAAGCACCAGATTACTTTGTCAGGGGCGGAGCTGGAACACAAAACAGCTGCGCTGAAAGAATATAACTGCCTCGTCAAGCACGGAAATAGCGAGCGCCCTCTTTGGGAAGAGTTAACGGAAAATTATTGCGGCAAAAAGGGACTTAGTTTTTCTGTAGAGACCTATGACGGGGCTTGGTTCGACTGAAAGTAGTCTGCGCTGACGGATACTCACAGGTCAGGCTGCAACAATTTTAAGGACATAGATAGCAACGCCGTCTGATGTTGTCAGCAGCGAGACATCCTTGATCTTGAGGCCGTTTTTGGATGTCATCCGCTCAAAGGCGGACATGGGGATTTCGTCGCGGACGTCGTAGGGACCGGTGTAGCCGGAGGGGTGATGGAAGAACACCTCTTTTTTATAAGGCTCCACTTCCTCGATCAGCATGACGGCATCGGGCAGGAGGTGTGCTCCGATCGTGGCATAAAATTCTTCATGCAGTTTCCAGCCGCGGTCATTCGGGCGCAGGTCGTTGGCATATAATTTTCCAAATGGATGCGCGGGTTGGATGTTGAAATAATTCGGCGGGTTGGCTACGACAAGGTCAAACTTGAGGCTTGCGGGTATCGCCGACAGATTATTTCCAACAAAAAAATCAATCTTGTCTGTGAGCTCGTCGCGCGCCGCGATCTCTCGCGCAATCTTGATGGCTTCTGGATTGATATCACTGAGGCATAGGCGTGTGCAGAGATCTTTGCGCAGCAGCGTCATGCCGATTTCGCCAATGCCGGAACACCACTCGAAAGCTGATTGAAAACGCCTGCCTTGCTGTTTCACCACGGCGGCAAAGGGATGTTTCAGCGCGCTGCCGAAGCCATCAAGTTTTTCACGGACGTAAGGCGTTTCTTCGATAAGCATGGGATAATCGGATTTTATTTGTGGGTCAATTTGTGGAACTATAATATGTGCGAGTATATAGACGTCCGATATTGCTAATGTATCCAGAGAAAATGGTCGACCTTAGTTGACGGTTTGAGAACCTGAAATCAAAATCTAGGACCACCCGGCTTGCGCGGTGGTTTTGGCGGTGTGCTGGTGAAATAGCTCAGGATGCTTTGTGATCTTTCCGTTGCCTCACCTGGAGGGAGCTCTTCCACCTTCTTGCACTCCGGCAACTGCTTTACTTTTTTGAGGAAAGCATCGGAGCATTCCAGCAGGATCACCGGCGCGCCACAGACGGGATCTTTATAATCATGGAAGAAGACAGGCTCATTGACCGTTTTGGCGAGAGCGCCGATCTTTTTGCCAAGATCATCGCGAGCGTGAACATATCCTGCCATGTCGGCTTCGATAATGTGAACTTTCATTTTTACTTCCTTTTTAAAATAAAAAAAGTTGGTCGGACTGAGAGGATTTGAACCNNCACCCCATGCAAGTGCGCTACCAGGCTGCGCTACAGTCCGACAATGGTGATAAGACGCTGGTATATAAACAGAATGCAGCCATGACTGCAATCATAATATCTGTTGTTCATGGTGAAAGGTACGGGTATATTCCGGTATCGCGATAGAATATAAATCGTGTGTTTTCAACCGGTTGACTGGATAAAGAGTTGGTGTTATTTGTTAGCCCATATCTCACAGACAACTGACCGTCTTTAGAAACAAAAGCACCCGCACAGTGAAGTGCGGGTGACTTTTAACTATTGAGGAAGTTTATTTTATTTATGCTTTCGGTGCAGGTCCGTTGTTCTTAGACATGGAGGCTGCAATTTTGTCCACTATTTCACTCCGAGTGTCCTGAACATAAAATTTTTCACCTGACATTGTGGTTACACGTGTTGCTGCTGATCTGGGCATTTCCATTTCCTCCACTGTGACCTTTTTTAAGTCTTTAGTGGCTGGTCCCGGATGAATATCTTCAAGATCTGCGAGGCTATACGCATTTATATTTCTTTTCTTGGTAACAGCTTCAACTTCTCCAGTAGCGGCGGGTAGACCAAATGCGTTCATAGCCTTCGCCATGAACCCTTTATTAGAGGTAACGGCAAGATTAAAAACTTCTGTCAGCTCAATAAATACCGGCTCTTTATCGTTGGACATGATGCTTCCTCAAGAAGGTTTAATGCGGTTCACTTTGATTGTTAAGCGCAGTATACTTATTTTTTTCTCTATGTAAATAAAAAAATCATTGTATTCCTAAGAACCAATATTTATCAATCACTTAACAATACAACCGATACACCATGCATTTCAATTGCCTCAGACCTTGTTATAGATATAAAGGTCCTTCTGGTGGGGATAGAGGGTTTGTACCTGCAGGTGTTCCACGGGCTTCCAGCCATCGCCTAGCTGGAAGCGGTTGCAGATAACGAGCGTGCCGGGTTTGAGTTCAGCATGCAGTTTTTTGCCGAGGCGTTCCATCCAGAAGAGCGACTGGTACATGACGACGACGTCCACAGTTGACAGATCGTGGGCGAACATATCACCCCTTGTGTAATCCAGGTTCGAGATGCGCCGCAGCTTTTTCTGCAGCCGGGACCATTGGTAGGACTGGTACGACATTTCAAGTCCTGTCACGCGGGCCTGCGGGATGTTGCGGGCGATCAAGCGGGTGAAGCTGCCATCGCCGGAACCGAGGTCGATAATGCTGAAGGGTGCGCCGGCGCGCGTAGTTGAAAAACTTTTGAGAACGTCAATGGCTCTTCTCTGAATAGCCGGTGCTGTGCCGATGTTGGGAACGCCGCCATGAAAGGCAAGGATATAGGCTGTCCAGATCAGGACAGCAACCAGTGTCCAGAACAGGACGTCATTGATAAGGCCCCAGATGTGCAAGGGAACCTCCCTTCAAGATTTTTTGGACTAGCCGATCAGGGTCCGCATTGATTTCAGTTCATTGAGCATGGACTGAAGCTCTTCGCGCTTTTTGCTACCGGCTGCCGCAGCTGGTGCAGCTTCCTCAGCGGAAACTTCAGCTTTGGAAACGCGGCCAGAGAGATTGCCGCGCGTGCTGTGCAGAAGCTTCTGGACGCCCTTGATGGTGTAACCTTCCTGATAGAGGAGGTGATAGATGTTCTTGAGCAGGTCAACATCTTCCGGGCGGTAGTAACGACGACCGCCGCCGCGCTTCAGCGGCTTGATCTGGCTGAACTTGCTTTCCCAGAAACGCAGAACGTGCTGCTGAACTTTCAGCTCATCGGCCACTTCGCTGATGGTGCGGAAGGCAGATGCTGATTTTTCCGGCGCCGTTTTGGCCGCTTTTTTTAGCGGACGACGGTTCGGAATGTTCTGGATGGTTTTTTCGGTCTGGGGAGATGTTTCAGGTGTAGTGGAAGTCTGGTTCGCAACTGATGACGGATTAGAGGACATGGGGGAGATGTTCCTTTGGAGATTTTTAAGAATTTTTTATTTTTTTTAAGTTTCTTATTCTGCGGAGTTAATACGATCTTTTAAAACGTTGCTGGCGCGAAATGTCAGCACGCGGCGGGGAAGAATAGGAACTTCTTCTCCTGTTTTCGGGTTACGGCCAATGCGTTGGCGTTTGCTGCGCACCTGGAATGTGCCGAAAGACGAGATCTTGACCATCTCTCCTTTTTGCAGGGCTTTGCAGATTTCCGCGAGGACGGTTTCTACCAGATCGGCAGATTCGTTTCTGGATAAACCGACTTGTTCATAGACAGCTTGACTCAGGTCAGCGCGGGTAATTGTTTGGTTATTCATGTTGCACCTCAGTAAAAGATCAACGTGGACTCAACATTATCGATTCACAATAAATCAGTCAATACAAAGCGTTGAGAAATAAAGTTATAGTATGGAACGTCTATGAAACCCGCGTAGAACAAGGGCTTACGGGGACTCACCAGCGCACCAGTGCCGCGCCCCATGTGAAGCCGCCACCCATGGCCTCCATGAGAATCAGATCTCCGCGCTGGATTCGGCCATCTTCAAGGGCTGTGGAGAGGGCGAGGGGAATCGAAGCAGCCGAGGTATTTCCGTGCTGCTCCACTGTTATAACAACGCGCTCGGGCGGCAAGCCCAGTTTTTCTGCCGTAGCATCGATAATTCTCTTGTTGGCCTGATGGGGGACGAGCCACTTTATATCTGACCCCTGAAGCCCGTTGGCTTTGAGAGCTTCGAGGACGACTTCGCCCATACGCGTGACGGCATGGCGGAATACTTCCCGGCCGTTCATACGGACATGACCGACCGTCTGGGTGGTGGCAGGACCGCCATCGACATATAATTGCCCGCGTTGCGCGCCTTCGGAATGGAGGTGAGTGGACAGGATGCCCTGATCATCGTTAGTGCCTTTGGCTGTATTATCTGCCTCCAGAATGACGGCGCCGGCGCCATCGCCGAACAGCACGCAGGTGGTACGGTCTGTCCAATCCAACAGACTGCTGAAGCGTTCTGCGCCGATCACGAGCGCCCGATTAATTTGCCCTGATTTTATGAAGTTATCAGCTGTTGCTAAAGCATAAATGAAGCCGGAGCAGACGGCCTGAATGTCGAAAGCGAAGCCTTTATCGCCCATGCCGAGGTTGTCCTGAATGGTAACGGCAGTCGCGGGGAAGGTCTGGTCCGGCGTGGTGGTGGCCAGAAAAATCGCATCTATATCATTGGCGGTCAGATTGGCCTTTTCAAGGGCGCGGCGGGCGGCGCGTGTCGCCATGTCTGATGTCGTCTGTCCCTTGGCGGCAATGTGGCGGGCTTTGATGCCGGTGCGCTGTTCGATCCACTCATGGGTGGTCTCGACGATCTTTGCAATGTCGTCATTGGTCATGATGCCTTCAGGCAGGTAAGAGCCGCAGCTGAGGATACGCGAACGTCTCATGCGGCTGTGTCCTCGACAGTTTCAGGCTGTGTCTGACCGATCCCCATTCTTTCAAGCTCTTGCGCAATTTTCTCATTAAACTGGATGAGCGCCATATCGGCCGCAACGCCGATCGCATTAGCAAAACCAACTGCATTTGTGCCGCCATGGCTTTTAATGCACAGGCCTTTCAGCCCGATAAAACTTGCGCCGTTATATGAGCTGGGGTCGGCCCTTTTCTTGAGAGCGATAAAAGCGGGCAGGGCCACCACAAATCCCGGCAGGCACAATATAAATCCGATTTTCATCAGCCATGAAGACTGGAAGGACTGTTTCACGAGGCTGGCCATCAGCTTGGCTGTGCCTTCGATCGTTTTCAGAACAATGTTGCCGGTGAAACCATCTGTAACGACGACGTCGACCGTGCCTGCGCCGATATCATCGCCTTCGACAAAGCCTATATATTTTCCGGGCAGGTGAGAGGCTTTTTCAAGCAGCTCGGCGGCTTCTTTGACGACTTCATGCCCCTTCATCGATTCAGAGCCGATATTGAGGATGCCGATGCGCGGTTCCGCGATTTTTAAAATCTCGCGTGAAAAAACGCCGCCGAGGATGGCAAATTCCAGAAGATTTTTTGGGTCGCATTCCACATTCGCGCCGAGGTCAAGCATGACGGCGCCGTGACCGGGGACTTTTGTGGGCAGGGCCGTTGCAATAGCCGGACGCGTAATACCCGGCAGAACTTTGAGAACGAACTTCGCCATCGCCATCAGCGCGCCGGTGTTGCCGGCGGAGACAACGCATTGTGCTTCGCCTTTGGCGACGGCATCGATAGCGAGGCGCATGCTGGAGTTGCGGCCATTGCGCAGCGCGATGGAGGGTTTATCTTCGCTCGTGATGCGTTCGGCTGTATGACGCAGCTCGACAACAGCTTCAAGTCCCGGATATTTTTTGATGAGGGGCTTTATTTTATTTTCATCGCCGAAAATAATGAACGTCGCCTGAGGATACTTCTGCCGCGACAGATGGGCGCCTTCAATCACGATCTGGGGCGCATGATCGCCCCCCATTCCATCCAGGGATATTACCAGACCATTTTGCAAAGGGGACGCCTTTGTGATTTATGCGGATGACACAGTCAGCTTCGCAGACTGTATTTAGTCAACGTCGATGACTTGCTGACCCTTATACATGCCTGTCTTGAGGCATACATGGTGAGGACGCACCATTTCGCCCGTGTGCTTGTCTTCAACTACGGTCGGGGACTTCAGCGCATGATGGGCACGACGCATATCCCGTCTGGATTTCGAGGTCTTTCTTTTTGGAACAGCCATAGTTTTACACTCTTTCTAAAGTTTAATCAGGTTCATTACATAAGCAAAAATACCCCATCAGGCAAGAGAAATTCACATTGCCGTCGCTTTTTATATAGATTATGAAAAAATAAAAGACGATTGATGTTAACAAAGGTTAATTTCATGGTACAATGGAGTCTGGGTTGGTTTTTATTAACATTCATTAAAGGGGAATAGCGCATGCGGGTTCTACTTGTAGAAGATGATCAGTCAACAGCCAAGAGCATTGAGTTAATGCTGAAATCCGATGGCTATGTCGTCGACATGACGGACATGGGGGAAGACGGGCTGGAGATCGGCAAGCTCTACGAATACGACATCATCATCCTCGACCTGATGCTCCCCGATATCGACGGCTATGAAGTGCTCCGCCGCTTCCGCGCCGCCCGCGTCACCACCCCCATCCTCATTCTCTCCGGCCTGTCCGGCCCCGACCAGAAGATNNACATGAGCGGCTACGAGGTGCTGAAAACGTTGCGCGTAAGCAAGGTTCAGACCCCGATCCTGATCCTGTCGGGCTTAGCCGGCATCGAGGACAAGGTCAGGGGCCTTGGCTTCGGCGCCGACGACTACCTGACCAAGCCTTTCGACAAGCGCGAACTGATGGCGCGTATCCAGGCGATCGTGCGCCGCAGCAAAGGCCACGCCCAGAGCATCATCAAAACCGGCCCGATCACAGTCAACCTCGACGCCCGCACCGTTGAAGTCGAAGACAAGCAACTGCACCTGACCAGCAAGGAATACGGCATCCTCGAACTGCTCTCCCTGCGCAAGGGCTCGACGCTGACGAAAGAGATGTTTTTGAATCACCTCTACGGCGGCATGGACGAGCCTGAAGTCAAGATCATCGACGTGTTCATCTGCAAGCTGCGCAAAAAGATCGAAAAACTCTCCGTCGACGGCGGCGCCTGCATCGAAACCGTCTGGGGCCGGGGCTACGTCCTGCGTGATCCGAATGCACCGCAGAAGGAATCGGCTTCGGGGTAAACTATTTTTCCCGCACTTCCCAAAATTCCCTCTCCCGCTTGCGGGAGAGGTGTAGGTGAGGGTGTCCAGCGCAGTCTTGCGCGATGTTAAAGTTCTTTGTCTATAGCTGAGATTTAAAGAGTTTTGGGATTGGCCATGATCAGAGAATATCTCAAGAAAATGTTCCCTCTTTTGCCAACTGTAGAAGAACGGAGAGAGTTTATCGGGCCGCTGGGCAGATGGTTTGATGCGAAGAATAAGTTATGCCCGTATAACGACTTTTATCCATCCATGATAGCCGTTAGCGTTGTGTACAGGATAAGTGCTATCATTGGGGCCCTTCTTCTTGTGATGTGCTTCTTTCTTTCAGTAAAAGGAATTGACGTAGATCATTATACCGCTGCTGTATTCTCCGATAAATTTCTTCGTGCGAGCGGGATGACAGGGCTCTATGTATACTACTATTGCCGGATAATGACGCCCGTCATTTTTTCTGTTGTGGCAATGTGTTTTTGTCTCTTTCTTATTCATGTTAAGAGAGGGCAGTTGGATCCCTTGAGAAACTCATCAAGGTTCAGATTGAAAGAAGACCGAACTTTTAAGAAGAAGAGTATTCTTCTATTTAATACGGCTTTAGCGGGAGCAATTGTTTGTTGGGTTGCCCCTATAGCCCATCTTGCTTACCTGTCTCTTGCTGATGAGGTAGGGCTTATAAAAAATATGGCAGGACTCTCGATCATATGGTGGTCTTTTTCTTATATTGCAATAGGTTTCTGCTATGTAAGCTTTGCTTTGCTTCTTTACGCGTCAGCTGTGCTCAGTTGGGCTGTCATTTTTAGATATGATGTGGCTTACGAGAGAGCTCAAATGGCTCAGAAATCAAGTAATTAAGAGAACACAAAATGCCCCCCTTCACCCCCGAAACCACCCTCATCCCCCTCACACTGCTGATCCTCCTCGGCTGGCTGGTCGGGCGTGCGCAGAATATCGATCTGAAATCCGTTTCCACGATGCTGATCTATGCTATNNAATAACGGATACTTTGGTCTGCCGCTGGCGCTGGCGCTTTTTCCGCCGGAGCAGGTGGGGGTTTATTTTCTGATGATGATGGGCACCACGCTTTTCGAGGCGACGATAGGCTATTACTTCGTTGGGCGCGGGCACCTGACCGTTAAACATGCGCTGCAGCGGGTGGTGAGGATGCCGGTCATCTATGCCATTGCGGTGGGGCTGGTTCTTTCCGCGTCGCATATCACGCTTGATGCCGGCGTGCTGAAACTATGGGACGTGGCGCGGGGCTGCTACGTATGCCTCGGCATGATGATTATCGGTATCGCACTGGCGAAACACAAAAAACTCGCCTGGGATATGGATTTCATCGCGCTGACCCTGTTCGG
>PLXM01000124.1 GCA_003153235.1 Rhodospirillales bacterium | reverse complement strand
TGATGATCGAGAATATCTCGCGCTATATCGAGGAGGGTGAAACGCCCATGAATGCCGCGCTGAAAGGCTCGGAGCAGATCGGCTTTACCATCATCTCCCTGACGGTCTCGCTGATCGCCGTGTTGATTCCGCTGCTGTTTATGGGCGATGTCGTGGGTCGTCTGTTCCGCGAGTTCGCTATCACACTCGCCGTCACCATCCTGATCTCGGCGGTGGTATCTCTGACGCTGGTGCCGATGCTTTGTGCCAAAATGCTGAAACCGCTGAAGCAGAAAGATCATAAGCCGGACTGGTTCGAGAGGCTGGTGGCGGGCTATGGCCGGACGCTTAACTGGGTGCTCGATCATTCGGGGATCACACTCATAGTGGCGCTGGGCACGCTGGCGCTGACGGCTTATCTTTATATCTTTATCCCCAAAGGTTTCTTTCCGGTGCAGGATACCGGCCTGATTCAGGGGATCTCCGAAGCTTCGCAAACTGTTTCTTTCTCCGCGATGGCTGATAGGCAGGAAGCTCTTTCCGCTGCGATCCTGAAAGACCCTGATGTTGAAAACATTTCATCCTTCATCGGCGTTGATGGCACGAATACAACCCTGAATACCGGACGCCTGCTGATCAACCTGAAGTCACGAGATAGCCGCACCGCCACCGCGAGCGACATCCTGCGCCGGCTGCAGCATGAAACGGCGGATGTGCCGGGCATCATGCTTTACATGCAGCCCGTGCAGGACCTGACAATTGATGCCACCGTCAGCCGCACGCAATACCAGTTCATGCTGGAAGATGCCAATCCTGACGAGCTGATGGAATGGGTACCGAAACTGGTCGAAAAAATGCAGCAACTGCCGCAGATCGTGGATATTGCCAGCAACGCGCAGCAACGCGGCCTTTCCGCCTATATCCAGATTGACCGTGACACGGCGGGGCGTTTTGGCATCACGCCCGCAACAGTGGACAATGCGCTCTATGATGCTTTCGGACAGCGCATCGTTTCTACCATATTTACGCAGTCGAACCAGTACCGCGTCATTCTCGAGGCCGATCACGGTCTGCAAGGCACATTGAAATCTCTCGGCGACATTTACCTGCCCTCGACCAGCGGCGGACAGGTACCACTAAGTGCGCTGGCGAGTATTAAAGAGCAGACCGTTCCACTGGAAATAGACCACCTTGGGCAGTTCCCATCGACGACTGTTTCGTTCAATCTTACGCCAAATGTCGCGCTCGGCGATGCGGTAAAGGCTATTCAACAAACCGAAATAGAAATAGGTATGCCTGTCAGCGTCATGACCAGCTTTCAGGGCGCGGCGCTGGCGTTCCAGCAATCTCTGGGCAACGAGCTTCTCCTAATCCTCGCCGCCATTATCACGATGTACATCGTGCTGGGCGTTCTCTATGAGAGCTTCATCCACCCCGTCACCATTCTCTCGACGTTGCCATCTGCCGGTGTGGGCGCGCTGATGGCGCTGATCCTTTCCGGCAACGACCTCGGTATCATCGGTATCATCGGTATCATTCTTCTTATCGGCATTGTCAAAAAGAACGCGATTATGATGATCGATTTTGCCCTTGATGCGGAGCGAAACGAAGGAAAATCCCCACGCGAGGCCATCTATCAGGCCTGCCTGCTGCGCTTCCGCCCCATCCTGATGACCACGATGTCGGCGCTGCTCTCCGCCGTGCCCCTGATGTGCGGGACAGGTACCGGATCGGAACTGCGTCATCCGCTCGGCGTGAGCATTATCGGCGGGCTGATTTTCAGCCAGATTCTGACGCTTTTCACCACACCAGTGATCTATCTTGCCTTTGATAAGATTTCGAGACGTTTTGATCCCGCCGATGAAACCAATGAAGCGGAGGGTGAAGCATGAACCCTTCCAAAATCTTCGTTGACCGCCCCGTCACCACTACCCTCCTGACAATGGGGGTTGTTCTTGCTGGTGCCATTGCTTTCTTCCTGCTGCCGGTGGCGCCGCTGCCACAGGTCGATAATCCGACCATCTCCGTTTCGGCAACGCTTCCCGGCGCTAGTCCTGAAACAGTCTCTACCTCCGTCGCCACACCGCTGGAGCGGCATCTGGGACAGATTGCCGACGTCATAGAAATGACCTCTTCAAGCTCGGTTGGCTCTGCGCGCATCACACTGCAATTCGGCCTCGACCGCGATATAGATGGTGCCGCACGCGATGTGCAGGCTGCCATCAACGGCGCGCGCGCTGATCTGCCCGCCTCCCTGCGCAGCAACCCGACCTATCGCAAAGTCAACCCGGCAGATGCGCCGATCATGATTCTGACACTAACATCCTCTACACTGACGCCGGGGCAAATGTACGACTCCGCCTCCACTGTGCTGGAACAAAAATTGTCACAGGTCAAAGGCATCGGACAAGTCACCGTCAACGGCTCCTCCCTGCCTGCTGTGCGTGTCGAGCTTAACCCTTACGCACTATTTAAATACGGCATCGGGCTTGAAAACGTGCGCGCCGCGCTCTCCGCCGCTAACGCCAACGCCCCGAAAGGTCAGGTCGAACAGAACGGCAACAACTACCAGATCTACACCAACGATCAAGCCCGCACAGCGAGCCAGTTCAGCAACCTGATCGTCGCTTACAGGAAAGGCGCGGCGGTGCGTCTGCGGGACGTCGCTGATGTGACAGATTCAGTCGAGAACCTGCGTAACGAAGGTTTATTTAACGGCAAACCAGCCATCTCCGTTATCCTGTTCAAACAGCCGGGAGCCAACATCATTGAGGCCATCGATAATGTCAAAGCCCTGCTGCCGACGCTGCAAGCCTCTATTCCCAGCGATGTCAATATCAATGTGGCTATAGACCGTTCGACGACGGTCCGCACATCTCTCCATGATGTCGAGCGCACTCTCATTATTGCCGTAGCGCTTGTGACGCTTGTGGTGTTCCTGTTCCTGCACAGCGGGCGCGCTACGTTGATTCCCACAACAGCTGTGCCTGTATCGCTGATCGGCACATTCGGCGTCATGTACCTGCTGGGCTACAGCCTTGACAACCTGTCGATGATGGCGCTGATCATCGCGACAGGGTTTGTGGTAGATGATGCCATTGTAGTGTTAGAAAACATTTCACGTTACATCGAGGCTGGTATGCCAAGACGCGCTGCTGTGCTGAAAGGTGCGCGGGAAGTCAGTTTTACAGTGCTTTCAATGAGTATATCGCTCGTCGCCGTCTTTATCCCCATCCTAATGATGGGTGGCTATATCGGCCGCCTGTTCCGCGAATTTTCCATGACGCTCTCTATCGCCATTCTGATTTCTCTCGTTGTATCACTGACCACCACGCCGATGATGTGCTCGCGCATTCTTCGCAACACGCCGGAAAAAGAGCAGTCATATGTGGCGAGAATTTTTGGTGCTCTCCTCAAGAAGATGCACAATTTCTACGAACGCACGCTGCGCGTTGCGCTTAATCATCAGGGCGTGACGATGATCGTGTTGCTATCGGTGATCGGCCTCAACTTCTATCTCTTTTACACGATCCCCAAGGGCTATTTCCCGCAGCAGGATACCGGCATGCTGATGGGTGGCATCCAAGGAGACCAAAGCATCTCCTTTCAGAGCATGCGCTTAAAAATGGATCAGTTCGTGGCAATCATCAGCAAAGATCCCGCGATTGCCAATGTCGTAGGCTCGACTGGCGGCGGTTCCATGGGCGGCGGTTCGACGAATAGCGGTCAGGTCTTTATCTCACTGAAGCCTCTGACCGAACGCAAAATATCTGCCGATACGGTGGCCGCCCGGCTGCGCCCGCAGCTCTCGAAAGTGGCGGGTGCGACCTGCTTTTTGCAGTCCCCGCAGAATACCGGCGGTGGCGGCGGACGGGCGGCGAATGCGCAGTACCAGTTCACATTGCAGGCTGACAATCTTGATGACCTAAGGACATGGGCGCCAAAAGTTGGCAAAGCTCTTGAAAAACTGCCGCAACTGACTGATATCAATTCAGACCAGCAGGAAAAGGGCCTCGAGACCGACCTTGTCATCGATCGCGACACAGCCATGCGTTTGAAACTGACGGCGAGCCAGATCGACAACACGCTCTATGACGCTTTCGGGCAGCGGCAGGTTTCAACCATTTATAATCCGCTCAACCAGTATCACGTTGTCATGGAAGTGGCGCCGCAATACTGGCAAAGCCCCGAAACACTTAAAGACCTCTATATCAGCCAGACCGGCGGCTCGGTTTCCGGCACCCAGTCAACCAATGCCGTGGCCGGCACTACGTCAGCTGCACCCAGCGGCGGAGCATCTGTCGCCGAGGATGCCGCGCGTAACGCCAACATGAACGCGCTCGCAGCAACGGTGCATGGCGGTGCTTCCACCGGCGCTGCGGTCAGTACTTCCGTCGAATCGGCTGTGCCTCTCGCCTCTTTCAGCACTATCGTTCCCGGCACCACCCCTTTATCCATCAACCATCAGGGCCTGTTCGCCTCCACAACCATCTCCTTCAACCTCGCACCGAACGTTTCCCTCAGCGACGCCACGGCAGCCATTTACGGCGCAATGGATGAGCTGCATGCACCTGTCAATGTTCATGGCAGCTTTCAAGGGACGGCCAAGACCTTTGAAGATGCGCTGGCAAACGAGCCTATACTTATCGCCGCCGCGCTGATCACGATCTATATCGTCCTCGGCATCCTGTATGAAAGCTACATCCACCCCAT
>PLXM01000153.1 GCA_003153235.1 Rhodospirillales bacterium | reverse complement strand
TGACTTTTAATCAGAGGGTCGTGGGTTCAAATCCCACCGGGATCACCATTCTTTTTCTTTTAATGTCAAAGAGTTACTGTGATTTCCCATTTACCCCAGCAGGTCGATTTTGGCCTCCGTGTACTAACCGTGTACTAAAGCGGCAGGGTGGTTGTGCGAAAAGTAGGCCTTGTAGCTTTTCAACACGCATCGGCTCCAAATCCACCAATTCTGCCGTATCACCCCGCCTGCCATTTGTGAGCATAGGGTAGTCCGGCCAGCAGGCCGAAGTCGAATTTTGAGAGCGGGTTCAAAGAATTACGCAGCCTTTTAAGCAGGGTAGGCTTTTTCCCCATCTGTTCGCCCAGCGCCCCAAGCATCGCGCGCATTCTCGGTGGCTCAGAATCGGCAATCTTGAGCAACCGCTCGAACCGTCCTTTCTCAGACAGGATGGCGATGGTCTTTTTTATAGTTTCTTTCGGAGACAATTCACTTGTCCTGCCCGCTCGCCTTAAAAAATCGAGCACTGCTGCATCTGTTTCGGAAAGGCCGATCCAGGCTTCCGGTCGCCGCGTATGGATGATCGTATCGGCACCAATAAGTTTTCGCGGTAGACTGGGTGCGCTGGTGGCAACCTCCTTTTGTTTCGGAATTTGCGTTGAGAAGCCCAGAAGGTTGGCAGCTGCAATCCCAGACGGAAACACTTTGCTATGCCTGGGCAGGAGCGCCTGGAGCGCCACAGGATTGGGCAGGCTTTTGCCAAGGGCTGTTTGCCGTGAGCAGTAATAGATGCCTTTACTCAAGCGGTCTATCGTCCCCCGCCGCGCTAAACGGGATAAAGCTTGTGCGACAGCGGTAAAGGGGAGGCCTTGAAAATCGTTAATCCGCCATAGCCTTTCACCCCCATGTTCAATTTTCTGGGTAATCTTCCTTGTGATTTGATACGATCCTGCGGCCATGACGCATTCCCCCTATCTGCCAGCATTACGTCATATGGCATATTTGTCAAGTTCTTTTGCTAAAATACATGACATTAAAGTCTCTGGACTTTGCTGGCACAAGAAACCCTCATAAGGGATGCTGCAGGTATCAGCATCATCCCTCCCCTGACTTGTAGGAGGCCAAGCTTGCAAATTTAACGGCTATCGTTAAAAAGCAAGAATAACTTCTTGCTTACCCAGGATGATTTTCAGGTTATTTTTATCTTGAACCCCGGATAGGCAAATGCGCCTTGGATTTTTTCGCAGTCGCGCTCCGTCACACCTTCCGCTCTCAAGGTTTTATACCAGGTGCCGCGCACCTTTTTTTCCATTTCAGAAACGATTTTCTCCGCTGCATCGCGTTCGATGAGAAAGCGTATGCTCTGTGAAATAAGATTTTCGGCATTGGCATAGCGGCCCTGATCCCCGCAGATCAGCGCCAGGTCACGGTGCTCCTGGCTGACAGGAGTCGTGGGGGTGAGATCGTAGGCCGGAGATAGCTTCCAGTCCCTGTCCTTCGCTATCAAGGCATGATTGCGCGGATGATCGTCGGTGTTGGAGATCAGCGCGTTAAAGCACATCCGGCGGAACAATTCGGCGGCNNTAACCGTCTTTTGTTTTTTCACGGTCAAATCTCTTTACGAGCAGCACATCACGCTTTGCAACTGACACGATTTTGCTTTCAGCTGCGGCAATGCCGCATGCACGCGCCAGCACGAGCATGGCGTGTTCCACTCTGGCAGTATTCCATTTGTCGTCGCCCCTGTTGAATTTAGCGATCCAAAGACCGTCTTTATCCTCAACTACAGCCTTTGGTCTGGCACCGCCCATAGAGGTGCCGACCAGCATTAATTCTTCGATCTGGGCGGCGGTGTCACCTGCGGGTAACTCTTCATCCTTGACGATGGCGTCGGCGATTTCTTGTAGTTTTGCCAGATCGATCGTTTTGTTAAACTCCCGGCGCGGCGCGGGAGGCTTTTGCCCAAGCCCAAAGCCAAGCGCTCCTGCGCGATCATCCGAAGAATGCAGAAGGTAATCTATTTCGCTTAAAGGAGATTTCCTGACATGGCGCTCGATGACACGGCGCCCCCAATAGTCTGGCCCAGCATCCCGTAATGCACCAAATATACCGCCAAGCGCTGTGGTCTCATAGACGCGAGGTGCCAGTTTTAGTTCTATCGGGTCAAGCGGCACAGCATCTTTGTTTTCAAGGTAGCTACGCCCATAAACGAATCGGCCTAAAGGCATGTCAGGGCGCAGCTCAAATCGCCCTGCGGTCACAGCCACGGTTTGTCCCGGCAGGGTGATGTATACGAAACATTCTGTCGGCTGGGTATTAGAAGTCATTGTTCAAATCCCCACTGGTACGAGCGCGGCTGCGTCCTTTTGCGCGTACCAGGATTTTACCTTCCTCATCCTTGCCGGGATCGGCGACTTGCTTGAGTTGGTCGAGCAGGTCGAACGCCCAAAGCATGGCGGCATAGACCGCGATGCTGGTGGAAGGCTTCCCTTTCTCTGCATCTGCAATGGCGCGCGGCCCGGCGCCGATTTTTTGCGCTACTTCTGCAACCGTCAGATTACGTCTCAGCCGTGCCGTGCGTATGTCTGCACCGAGCTTTTTAAGAGCTTGCTCAACTGGGTAAGGGGGAGCGGAAAGAAGGGGATTACGGGCTGTCATTTTATACCTCAAGAGCGTTTAAAGTGGCTTAATATACCTTCAAGAGCATATCATTGTTTTGAAGATTATGCAATATATTTGCTTTTGAGAGCGAATTAAGCCATTTAATATGCCCTTAAGAGCATATATTAACTATAGGTTTTGACGCAAGGGAGCCTGGTATCCGAGCAATTACAATGTCTGCTGTCGTGACGGCATAATTTCATACTGCCTATGCTTTTTTACGCCAGTGAACCGGATCAAGTTCATTTTGACCAGTTTTGCCACGTCGTTGCGTGCCGTTCGGTCCGTTATCGACGGCCACTGGGCACAAATGGCAGATGCTCTGGCCTGTTGTTCCTGTTTTACCAGCCCCCAAAACCATAGCTGTCGATGGTTGAGTTCACCGGCGATTCGGGGATCAAGATCGACATGCAAGCGGAAATTTTTTTCCGTTTAATTCTGGAATGCTTCCGGTTTTGCGCATTGCCCCGTCGTCGGTTTTGTCTCCTGTTTTTCAGGCCGGATATGCTGGATCAGGTAGTCATGCCCGGTAGCCTCCAGAAACATGCGGAGAAAGGAAGGATAAGTCCGTGCAAGTATCAGAAAATACGTCAGAGACGGAGTTGTCCGAGCGCTGTACCACTTTCTGACGGTATGAATAGCTATCCTCGTTTTCTTTGAAATTCTTTTCGTGGGACAGGATTTTTCTGCGCCTTCCAAGTGCAGAATTTTAATGATTGTTTCTCCGATTTTTTGTTCAAGAACGGCAGCTTCACAGCCTGACCACACGTGGTCACTCTTCGTTAGCGACATCATTTTTCTCCTTTGTTACTATTAAAGGAGAGATGGTGAAACAATTTGGATAGAAAAACATTATCCTAGAAAATGATCATTACAGATGGCCAACCAGCACAACGAACACACGGATAATAAGGGCGAAAGCAAGCCAAGGCGCAAAGCGGCAGCCTATTTGCGCAGCGCAACTTCTTATGCGCAGGATGACTCTCAATATCCAGCAATACGTGAGCAAGCTGAACTCATCCGCACCTATGCGGAAGAAAACAGCATGGACGTCGTCAAGACCTACATCGACTCAGGTAAATCCGGCGCTAACGCGGGTTCGGGACTCAGAAGCATGATCAAGGATGTTCAGTCAGGTACTGCCGAATATAACGTAATCCTGCTGCGCGACATCACCCGCTGGGGACGGTTTCAGGATGCAGATGAAGCTGCTCATTATGAGTTTATCTGCCGTCGTGCCGGGTTTGACGTGCATTACGTGGACGAACCGTTCAAAAACGATGGCAGCGTGGTTCCCTCCATTTTTAAAAACATTTGGCGCATGATGGAGGAGGAGCACCGTCGTGAACGCGCGGCCAAAGCCAAGGCTGCGCGACTACGCCGGAAAGCCCGCAAGGCTGGAGCCCTGGTAGAAACGGAGGATATGCATGGATAATCAGCATCCGGATCAGACGCCAGAAAACCAGCCCCTGCGCAAGGCGGCAATGTACGTCCGTATGTCAACGGAACACCAGCAATACTCCATTGAGAACCAGACCGCTGCGATGGAAATCTATGCCGCTAGCCGCCAAATGGAAATTGTCAAAATATATACGGACGGCGGTAAGAGTGGTCTCAGTTTCAGCGGGCGACTTGGCTTGCAACAGCTGATCGCGGACGTCAAAGAGAGAACAAAGGAATATAGCGACATACTGGTGCTGGACTTGACCCGCTGGGGACGGTTTCAGGATGTGGATGAGAGCGCTCATTACGAGTATCTCTGCCGTAGCGGCGGTTTCAAGCTCCATTATGTTGCCGAACAGTTTGAAAATGACGGTAGCGTAAGCTCCTCCATTATCAAAAACGTGAAACGGGCCATGGCGGCGGAATACAGCAGGGAATTGTCAAAGAAAGTCTACGCAGGACAATGTCGCCTCATCGAAAAAGGCTTCCGGCAAGGCGGCCATGCCGGTTATGGCTTACGGCGACTGCTTATTGATGAGAACAGGCAGCCAAAGTGTGAACTCTTGCCCGGCCAGCGTAAGTCCTTCCAGACCGACCGGGTTATCCTTGTGCCGGGGCCGGATGAAGAAGTGCAGAATGTCCGCTGGATATATACATCTTTTGTGCAGGATGGCCTGACCGAAACCGAGATCGCCGAGCGCCTGAACGTGCGCGGCGTGCTGACGGATCTAGGGCGTAGCTGGACGCGCAGCACCGTGCACCAAATTCTGATCAACGAGAAGTATATTGGAAATAATATCTTTAACCGCAGATCGTTCAAGCTGAAAGAAAAGCGCATTGTCAACCCGAAAGAAAAATGGGTGCGGGCGGAAGGCGTGTTTGAAGCAGTCGTCGAACTGCACTACTTTCTTGCCGCCCAACACATCATTCAGGCGCGCTACCGCAAGATCTCCAATGAAGAGATGCTGGATAAACTCAAAAACCTCCGGGAAAGGCTGGGTTGGCTATCGGGTGTCCTTATTGACGAGACTGATGACATGCCTTCCAGCAGCGTCTATGCCAATCGTTTCGGTGGTCTGATAAGAGCTTACAAGCTCATTGGCTATGATTCAGGCATAGATGATCGGTTCATTGAGGAGAACAAACGGCTGCGGGACATGCATCCTGGCATCGTGGAAAACATCAGTCTTAAAATCTGCGAATTTGGCGGCACCGTGCAGCGGGACGAGACGAACGGTTTTCTGATCGTCAACAACGAACTCAAGGTGTCCGTGGTTATATGCCGCTGCATGCAGACCGGCGCAGGCTCGAGCCGCTGGAAAATACAGTTCGACACAAGTCTCATGCCGGACATCACCATCGCAGTACGCATGGATCCGACGAACCAGCACGTTTTTGATTATTACGTTATTCCTTCAATTGATGTTGAAAACCCGAAGCTCCGTCTGGAGGAAGATAACCATTTTGCACTCGATGCTTACAGACTCAATGATCTTGAGCCGTTTTTCGTGCTCATGGAGCGCGTTTCAATACTGGAGGTCGCATGAGCAGAGAAAAAGGTGCGGCAAAAATAAAAATGATCCCTATAGACCGGATCAATATCCTCAATCCGCGTGAACGCAACCAGAAAAAATTCTTCGACATCGCCACCAATATCACGCAAGTGGGCTTGAAAAAGCCCATCACGGTTATGCCCCTCAAGTCAGGGGCGAAGGGCAAGGATTACGATCTGGTCTGCGGTCAGGGCCGTCTCGAAGCTTTCATGGCCTGCGGCCAGAAAGAGATTCCTGCCCTTGTCATTGATGTGAGTGAGGAGCAGGCGCTTATCATGAGCCTCGTTGAAAATCTCACCCGCCGTCGCTATCGTCCCGCTGACCTCCTGCAGGGTATCGAAATCCTAAAAAAACAGGGCTATGATGCCCGTGCCATAGCCGACAAGATCGGGCTTTCCAAGGAATATGTGTATGGTGTCTTAAGGCTGATGGAGAACGGAGAAGAGCGCCTGCTGGCCGCCGTCGAGACCGGGCAGCTGTCGATTGCCCTTGCCATCAGGATCGCAAGCTCTCCCCACGATGAGCAGATCGCGCTGCAGGAAGCCCTTGATAGCGGACAGCTGAAAGGTAGGCAATTTCTGCTGGCCATGAGCCTGCTTGATCGGCGCAGGCGGCGGGGAAAGGGTTTTGTAGACGAAAGTGGTCGCAAGCGAGATAAAAGCGGCGATAAAAAGCCATCTGGTCAGTCCGTAGTCAAAGCCTATAAACGTGAGGTAAACCGCATGGAGCGTTTGGTCCACAACGCCAACAGAACTTCGGAACATCTTTTCTTTATCAAGAAATCCTTGCGTGACCTGCTGAAGGCAAAAGATTTCAAGGCGCTGTTGCAAACAGAAAAGTTGCCAACGATGCCGAAACCGCTTAACGATTTCATAAAAAAACAGGAGGATGCCCATGGCAAGAAAACCACGTGAAAAGAAAAAGCTGCCGCAAACGAAGATCAAAATTGCCTTCGAGAAAGAGACGGTTGATCTGTCTCTGGATCAGATCGCAGCGGTCAGGATTATCCCGCCCGCTGTGCTGAAAGGCAAACAATTCCAGAAAATCCTCGCTTCCATCCGCGAGGAGGGTATCGTCGAACCTCCAGCCGTTTTCCCCGACAAGGGATCAAAAGACAAGTACATACTGCTCGAAGGACACCTGCGCATCGCGGCACTGAAAGAGCTTGGGAAAAGCCGGGTGACGTGTCTGGTGTCCACCGACGATGAGGCTTATACCTTCAACAAGCATGCCGACCATCCCCCTCCCGTACAGGAACACAAGATGATTCTGAAGGCGGTCAAGCGCGGTGTGCCGGAGGAGCGGATCGCGCGCGCCCTGAACTGCGATGTCGCCAGCATCGTGCGCAGGCGTACGCTTCTGACGGGGGTTTGCAAGGAAGCCACCTGTCTTCTAAAAGACAAGATGGTGGCTGTGAACGTATTTTCTATTCTCAAGCGTATGAAACCGATGAGACAGATCGAGGCGGTAACGCTGATGAATTCCGCCAACATCTACAGCCATTCCTTCGCCAAGGCCATGTTGGCGAGGACTCCCAAAAGTCAGCTAGTCGAGCCGGACAAGCCAAAAAAGATCAAGGGGCTGAGTGATCCAGACATGGTTCATATGGAGAGTGAGTCGGGACGTCTACAGGAAGAATACCTCCTCGCTGAGGAAAGCTTCAATAAGAACAAGATGGATTTTATTATAGCCAGAGGCTATCTCGGTGCTCTTCTCGGTAACGCACGCGTCGTGGGCTACCTTGCCCGGTATCGTTCCGATATTCTGTCGACCTTCCAGAAAATTGCAGAGATAACGTCGCTCAGAGGGACAGCGGCGTAACCAACGGAGTTGCCCCGCCTTAGCCCAAAAACCAGCCTTTGGCGGCGAGCGCCCACAAGATAGGGGACCGGAACCCTTACAAACGTCGGGACCGCAGGAGAAGCCGTCTGTGCAATCTGGCGCAGATATGGAGCAAGCGCGGTGGTGAGGATGGCGGCGAACCCGTTCGGAGCTCACCAGGCTGGCCCAGATATCAGCCGTAAAACTGCGGCATTTCCGAGCAATCTCCTACAGCCTTGGCCAATTGCAGATTGTGTCCCGGTCAAAATATCGTATTCCTAATTGCTTCATCCTTTGTATTAAAGGGGTCGCAAAGTAGCTGTTCGTTAATGCCACTAGCCCGGCACCGCTGTCATAAGCCTCTCTAGCGCGCAGGAGGTCTTGGATGACTTTGTCGCTTTGAATCTTCTCAAGCCCAGAATGCTTGCATTGCAGGATAAATTTCTGCCCGGTCTCTTTATGCGTGATGATCCCGTCAGCGCCGTGATCCCACGACCGTTGCGTCCGGCTTGCGATATAGCCCCGCTGCGTTGCACGAGTTAATGCCCACCGCTCAAAGCCTTCGGCATCCATGCGGTCAATCTCGTCGATATTAATGCCGGACGCATCTGTTGAGAACCCTACGGTCTCTTTGAAGAGATTTTCTGTATCTTCAGAGTCTTCAGGGGGGATCAGCATGTCGCGGCTCAGTTTCCGCTTTCTTTCAAGTAGGGCATTCAATTTCAGATCAAAGCTATGCTCTCGAACAGCAGTATCAGGATGAATTGCCATCGGACAATAAACATGGACTTCCTTTTTCTGGCCGATGCGGTAAACGCGGTCAGTGGATTGATCCTCGACCGCAGGATTCCACCAACGGGATAGGTGGATGACATGATTGGCTGCCGTCAGCGTCAATCCCACTCCCCCGACCTTCGGAGACAAGATCATCACATCAAAGTCCGGGTCAGCCTGGAAATCGTCAACAAGGCGCTGAATCTTATCGCTGCCCGTCTTTCCATTGATAATGCTAGGACGCTTTTTAAGTCCATAGCGTTTCTTGATGATATCCGCCATAAGGCTCTGCATATCAATAGTTTCGATAAACAAAAGAACTTTTTCACCACTCTTTTTTACTACATCTAAAATCTCAAAAGTCTTTATCAGTCTGGCAGAACCTTTGATGTAGTTATCGTAACTAATGAAGTCCGCTTCACGCAGAACCTTGTCTGGATCGATAGGATGTAACGATATGCCGCGCAAAGCGTGCAGAGTGTGCAGCATCGGCGGAGGCTCCTGCTCCTTTGCCCTGTTGACGACCTGAAGATAAGCATCCGCCTGCTCGCGAGGCATATTTACTTGAACTTCACCGAGCGGGCGAATGATCTTTTTCGGCAAGTCATCAAGAATATCTTCCTTCATGCGCCGCCAAAGGACGGGAACAGAAATTGCTGGGGTTGCAGCGCCTTTCAGTTTCGCCGTTAGATCGGACAACGCTTGTCTGTTTTCAGGGGCATACGTTGCTGAAAAGGACTTTAAGTTACCAAGGAAACCAGGCCAAGCTCTCTCCAGAATCGTCCATAAATCCTCCATCGCATTCTCAATCGGCGTCCCAGTCATGGCGATGACAAACTCAGCATTCATGCTGGCTAAAGCACGGTTGACCTGCGATTTCGGATTCTTTATTTTCTGGCATTCATCCAGCACGGCGGCAGAAAACTTGATCCCGGCGAAGCTGTGATGATAATCTCGATACGTTTCATATGTGGTTAAGACAACATCAAAGTTGCGCAGGCTGTCTCGGCTCAGATTCATTTGTCCCGTCGTGAGATCATTTTGCTTACTTCCCCGGATAGCCGACAGATTATTGCCATAGGCTTTACAAACGCCCCTCTCTCCCAAGTAGGGCTCGCGCAGGTGAATCGCTATTTCCTTTTGCCAGTTGTTCAGAAGGCCGGTAGGAGCGACAATCAGAACGGGCTCTTTGCACTTTTGATGCCCTTCGCCTTTTCTTTCCTTGATCCATGCCAGAAATGTCAAAGCCTGAAGTGTTTTTCCAAGCCCCATGTCGTCCGCCAGCAGAACACCGGGCGCACCTTGTGTCCAGGCATCAATCAGCCACTTCAGTCCATCTTTTTGATGGGATTTTAAAACTGATTTTAGGGCGACGGGCTGGGTATAATTTGCTACTCCTATGCGCCTAACAGGATCAATCCTGTAGCGGGTATCGTCAATATTGTCCTCGACAAGAAGAAAAAACGGGCTGGCCTTTGCCTCTAGATTCTTATCCTGTTCTGGCGTCAAGTTCTCCGCCTGATCTTGTTTTCTTTTTTCTTCCTGAACGGCGTTTGCATAGCCGACAAGCGTATCCAGACCCTTTTTTGTTTCTTCTGTGACGGGGATTTCTACAGCGCCCTGTTCAGATTCATATGTGAAGGGTTCTTGCGGTTGGTCGCTGAACCCTGAAGGGCGGAGTTTTTCGGCAATCTGATCGCGGATACGCTCGACATCTTCAGGCTTGATTTGGACATAGGTATTGCCTATTTGAAGGCCGAATTTCTCTGGGAGCCAGTTGTTTGGCTTTTTTATCAGCCACGGGATAACCGGAGGCTGCCATATCCCAAGGCCGACGACATTCTTGGCGTATTGCTCTGTTTCAACAAAAAGGCGCTCAAGCGCTTCATCGACAATACCTTCCCCAAGATGCTCCCTGATGGTGCGTTGAGGAGATCGGATGAAAGCCTTCCGTTCTTCCGCGCTGGATTTTTGCATCTTGCGAACGACGCCCAGAGCCTTTTTCAGGTCAGGATCAATATAGACGTAAACGCCATTATCTACAGTATAGCAGTCTCTCACGTCATTCCATCGCTTGAACCTGCCCTCGGCGAAGGTATGTTGCAAATTCGGTGTAAGGAGGTTTTCGGCCTCATCGAGAATACGTCCGTCGTCCTGCGCTCGTCCGGTGGCCCTGCGGGAGAACAACACGGGATTGAATTGAAAGCCGCCGCCATCCGTCGGGAGTTGCAGGGAAAATGACGACGCGTGCAGCACACGGATGGAGCCAAGGAAACTGTCAATCCGCACTTTGTTCCCTTGCTCATCTTTCGGCATGACCGCGTGCAGCGCCGCCAGCGCCTGATAACGGGCATTGTCATTGTCTTTTGCGCTGGAAAGCGCTTCTGCGGCTTTGACTATTTCGTACACCGGCGATGGAATACGATAGGTGTCCTGTCCTTTGACGGCGAAGGCTCCCTTCCGGGTAACGAATTCCGGCACTCCGCCCGGTGTTACCCAGCGGGTTGTAAGGGAAAACCCAGATTGGTCGATCATACCGTTGGCGCGAATATCGAAGGCAAAAGGCACAGACGGCGGCAGGCCGAGCATCCCTGCCTGCACCTCCGTCAGCCCTACAATGGAATTGTGCGGCAAAGTGACAGCATTTTCAGACCGGGAACCGTCAAAGTCTTCAATTAATCCATCGACCACTGCCAAAATAGACAGATAGTTTTCTGGCAGAACATTCTGCCAGTCTACCACCGGGATAACGACATTCTTCCGAAGAATCCCTTGCTTTTCGCGCAGAGAGATTTGCACGGTATCGTCGTAGATGTCGGCATGAAAAAGAGGCTGAGCCATATTCATACCCCTATAAGTCGGTGTATATATGATGCGACATCAGCTTGCCAATTGCCCAGGTGACGCTTGTGGAAGTCTGCTTTGTCGTCATTCATCATGTCCGCCCTGAGATATTCATCCAGATATAAGAGGGGTGCACTTTCATTGCCCTTTTTATATATCCTACATTGTCCGTTATGGCTGAAGTCAGCAATGGTCAGGTCGCCGATCTTCATAATAAGAATGGCGTGATTGTAATCACTGCCAGGGATATATCCGCAGTTTTTCCATGAGGGATCGTTTTGCTCTACGGCTATACGTTCTGCCAAAGATTTTCCATTTCCTGCGAAGACGACCCACGCTTCGCTAATAACGCTCTTCTTGTAATAGGACATCCAGAACTTACGACGCTCGCTCCATTGGTGCGCGACTGCAAGTCTTCCTACCACATCCAGAAATTGCTCCAGAGAACGCCCAACAAGCCAGCGCCGAATAATGGCAGTAGCGATTTTGTTCACATCTTCCCACACACTTTTATATAATCGAGGGTCTTTGAAGCAATCCAGAAGAAACGCCTGCGTCGATTGCATGATCTTGTCGACAGGCGTGCTGTTTGCCCAAGGCAGCAATAAGCTTTCAATAAACAAAACCTTTAGCTTGGAAGAAAATTTAGCTCCTTCGTTGCCAGCCCAACCCTGCACTCCTGCCCATTCTACTATGCGTTTTAACCGGGTCAAGGTTATTGCCGGGTCTTCAAGTCCTGCATTCCCCCGGTAACGTCGCAGAGCCTCGGCAAAAGCGGAGGACGCCATGCCGCCGGATTGCACGGCTCTGGCAATGCCGCAGCGTTCAAGAATGTCAGAAACGCTTTCTTTTCCACCCATAACCATGTCAGCAATTACACTCGGTGCTTCATGACCGTCAAATAAGAAAAACTCTTTCTGCCTATCTTTCCATGGCCAGTCCCAGCCGATTACGGTTTCTGCGAGCCATTTTCCCAGCAAAGAGATACCGAGCCTGTTTTTCTCGTAATATAAGAGATAAGCACGAATCAAAACATTGCAGAGAGATTTCTTGAGCTTAATTTTGCAGGCCTTCAGGAAATCAGTCAGAAATACCGTATCCTCAGCAAGAGGTTGATTGCCATGCCACAAGCATGATCCAATATTTTTTAGTTCGCGCACACGCAGCTCACCCCATGTCCCGCGAGCAGCTGTGTTCCGGGCAAGTGTAATCCAGTGATCTTTCTCTCTTTCCGCTAGTTCTGGCGCGAGCTGATCTTCTCCCTGACACCTAACTAAATGGTAGGCTTTTGTGGTTGCCGGGGGCTTTTCCGGCAGCAAGATATCTGTTAGCCGCATACGCAAAGTGTCTTGGATGGCTGCTGCAAATGCCGTCATTCGATCTTTTCTTTCAGGTTATCGAGAACGGGTTGGCTCTGATTGCCTTCTTTCGGAGTCGCCATGATGATACGCAGCTCGATACGCCGGTTCATTTGTTTATGTTCTGGTGTATCGTTGTCTTTTGCCTCAGGCACAGGCCGTTTTTCACCATACCCGCTGACGGATAATAAAGGCTGCTCATCACTGTTCTTCAGGGCTTCAATGTCGGCCCTTGCTCTCGTCAACTCGGCATAAGTATTCGCCGCCCTCTCGGTAGAAAGTTTCAAATTACTGCCGGGGAACGGCATGTTGTCCGTATGGCCTTCGATGAATACGGCTTCAAGCCAGTGTTTTTCTTTATTTTCGGTACAGCTCTTTTCGTCATAAGTTTTTGCATTTGAATAGCAGGGCAGAACATCCGCCAGAGCATTTGCTAAAGCGGTGATAACCTCGTGGTACTGGGGCTCAACAACCGAGCTGCCGGAAGAAAAACGAAGAACCTTTTCATTCAGACGTAAAATGCCGCTGGCCGTGTCAATTTCGACCTCAACACCCTGCTTTTTTAAACTCTCCCTTATTTCTGTGAGAATTTCACCACGAGTCTGGTTTGCATTTGTAAGTTGTTCCGTAGTTTTTTGATATTGCAAAGCAAAATACATCAGCATCAGGATAAAAATGAATAAAAGTCCGACCATCATGTCAGTCATAGAGACAAAATAACTTTCCTCCTCAAGGGGCTGTTCTGTGATGGAATGAAATTTAGCCATATATCTTAACCTTTATCAAGCAGCGATCCTGTCGGTGGCCTTAAGGAGCTTGGAAGACGCTTCTTCAAAGGTTTCTGCCGTATCTGCCAGCCCATTCAGACTGTCAGAAAATATCGTAATGGAACGCCCAAGGTTACTGTCCATGCCGTCCACAAATTCTTTCATCTTCAGAAGGTTGCTGGCAACGTGATCGACGATCTTCTTCAGAGCTTCCTCAAGATTTGTATCCACCCCGGCAAAACGTTTGTCGTAGTTTTCCCACGATTTTTGCAGAATGTTTTGAACTTCACTCATTTTTCCTGCAAGACTCATGAGGTTCTGGTGGCTGTCGGTAATTGCTCTTTGGGCAGTTTGAACGGATATGGTCAACTGTTCGGCGGTGCTTGCTATTTTTGTTGTTGCCTGCGTCATAGGTAGAGCAGCCTCGGACAGGTGACGCGAGGTTTCCCCCATCGCCTTTTCGGTATCCTGAGCTCTGCCTGTAAGTGCTTCCATTGCCCTTACATGAGAAGTCATCCGCTCTTCGATGCTTTGCATGACAGCAGACAGGTGTGTCATGCGCTCCGCCATCACCGTGGCGGCGTCACGCACCCCATCCGACACCCCATTCATGCCGGAGGCTAGGTTGTTGGCGGCTTTTTCAACGGTTCCCCCGGCATTTTCTCCAGCCTGATCGACAACGGATAGGAGCCGTTTCATGGAGTCATCAAACATTAGCGCCTGCTTGCGGCTTTCTTCCGCCAGCGTCGTCATGACATCTTGCAATTGTCGCGACATCTCACCGGACGTCTCACCAGATGCAGCTTTCATAGCCTCTGCGGCTTGCTCCATAGCAATGCGGAAGGTTGCACCGACGCCATCCATTTCAGTGCGCGATGCATTGAGGCTCTCGACGATGCTGCCCATATTCTGCGCCAGTTGCTGCATTTCAGAGCCCGCTGCACCCTTGATAGCGTCCCCTATGCCACCAGTGATACGAGTTCCAATGTCTTTCAGGGAATCATGAACGGGTGATAGCGCGCTTGTAAAACCGATCTGTATCTCCTTTGCTAAAGACATCGCGAGGTCTTGGCTGAATCGTTTCATCGCGGTGCTTTGCTCCCGCGCCTCTCTCAGATGTTCGATAGCCAGATATTCCGGCGTTACGAACTGAAGGCCACGTTCGATCCCCGCATTGATTTTTTGCAGCATATCTCTGATACGGCTGTGCTGAATCTCATAAAAAACTCTCAACATGAGAGAACAGCCAAGCCCTGCCACGGATGTCCAGAATTTCAAAGATGCGGCATGTAGGAGGTCTTTGATAGCGGCATCAAGTTGCCCTGCTTTTCCGGTATGGCCGCAAATCGTGGCAAGACCACCCGTGATGCTATCTGAAATCCCACAAGTGGCGAAAGTCAGTGCAGCTACAAGACCTATGAAAGTCAGAAGAAGGCCGATGCCAACAAGAAGATTGGAAACGAAATGCAGCATTCTAAGATGCAGTTTCGATTCAACCTCATTTGTATTCAGATAAAAGTTCGGGCGGATCGTATTTCTAATGACCTGTGTCTGATCCTGCTGATCAGGCTTAATCAAGGTTTCGCAAAACTGATGCCACCCGTGCTTCAGAGGAGGCGTTTTTTCAAAGACAGCATTAATCTCTTCAAATCGTGCGGTGAAATCGGTCTTTGATTTAATCCCTTTAACGGCAGCAAGCGCTTTACTAATACTTATCCTGCCGGGAAGAATAGAGAAAAAGAAAGTGCCGGAGCCGAGCAAAACGGTAAACGCTAACATCGCGAAGGCGAGAAGGGGGGCGAACCCCTCTTCCTTGAAAAGTCCGAAGACTGGTGCAACAAATCCTAAAACGTCTTCACCGAAGGAAAACAAGCCTTCAACCATTTCAAATCCCTTTATTTATGATCGCTCATCTATATCGAGAAACCATGGGTATGCAATGTTTTTTTATGTCATTCCATCGGTTTGACGCATAAGACCATCTATATAAGAGAGGTATCCATTACGGGTGCAGAGTGATCGCAACACGGAATTGTTGCATTTTTGGAGTACAAATAATCGGTTTTTTTATTAAATAATCGACCGCACTTGACACCCCCCCCAAAAAAGAACAAAATAAGAACACGCGGGTACCTTCGTAGAGAATGTTATGGGCATAGGGGCTGAGCAGAGTTTATGAGATCGGGTTGATTACATGTCGATATCTCAGGACAGTTCTCTGGCGCCGCCCGATGGCCTTCGCTGGCTCTATGTGGATTTCAACAGTTATTTCGCTAGTGTGGAGCAGCAGCTGAACCCCCATCTGCGTGGTAAGCCAATCGCCATCGTGCCGGTCGAGACAGACTCCACCTGCGCCATCGCGGCCAGTTACGAGGCGAAGGCATTCGGGATAAAGACAGGCACCCCCATTTATGAAGCCAAAAAGATGTGCCCCGACCTGATCTGCGTTTTGGCAGGGCATGAGCACTATGTCGAGTTCCATGAGCGTATTCTGGACGAGATCGACAACCACATCCCCGTGACCGCCGTCTGCTCCATCGATGAAATGGCGTGCAGCCTCATGAAAAACGAGCGGTCGCCGGAGCGCGTCACAGCCATAGCAAAGGCCATCAAGGCGGGCATCACCAAAAATGTCGGCGAATACGTCCGCTGCTCCATCGGCGTCGCCCCGAGCAAGTATCTCGCCAAGATAGCCACCGACATGCAGAAGCCCGACGGCCTGACGATCCTGATGCCGGAAGATATACCGCGCAGGCTGCTGGAATTGAAGCTGCGCGATCTGGTTGGTGTCGGTCACAATATCGAGCAGCGGATCAACCGCGCCGGTATTTATGATATGCAGGCGCTGCTGAAACTACAGCCTAAGCACATGCGAGCTGTCTGGGGCAGCATTGCGGGCGAGAAAATGTGGTATTACCTGCGCGGGTATGATCTGACGGACGAGGAGACGAGCCGCAGCACCGTCGGCCATAGCCATGTGCTGGCACCCGATATGCGTCCTCCGCAGCAGGCCTACCAGATTGCACGGCGTCTGACGATGAAGGCGGTGGCGAGGCTCCGGCGCATGGAATACTGTGCGGGGAAGTTTTCTTTGTCGGTGCGGGTTGAGAACGGCCCGCGTCTCGGCTTTGAAGCCAGCTGTCCGCCTGCGCAAGACAGCTTTGACTTTCTGCGGTTGCTGGAAGAGCTCTGGCAGGCATTGATGCGGGAGACCAAGAATCAACGGATTAAGAAAGTGAACGTGGTCCTGCACGGGCTGGTGCCGGAAAAAGATGTGCACGTTCAGGCCGATCTCTTTGATGCCGTCGTCCCCGCCGCGATAGTGAAAAAGCAGGCACGAAACGAGAGCCTGTCAAAGGCGATGGATCAGCTGAACCAAAAGTTCGGCAAAGACACAGTGCTCCTCGGCATGACGCCGCAGCAGGGTAAAGCCTTCACCGGCACCAAAGTCGCCTTCACCCGCATACCAGACATGGAGGAGTTTCTGGAATAGTGTATCGGGGGTATATAAACGAAGAAGGATTTTTGTCCCTATTTTTATGGGGAGCTTTTTGTCAATAAGTAGAAAATGACAGAGGCTACTAAGGATGCGATCACCCCTCCAATCCACGACAAAATAGATGGCCATGCGCGGGAAAACCATGTCGGTTTTATCTCAGACATTTGTATTAATGCATTGGGGATGAATTTAGCATGCAGCAGTAGCAAAAAATTCAGCAGCAGAAAAACCACGAAAGCAAATATTGTTCGATTTTGCCATGTTACAATACTGGGCATTGCCACAAGCATAGCAAAAAATATAATCTGGTTAAGGTTCAGACCAAACTTTTTATACGTAGAAGTCAGTGAATTTTGGTGACGCCTTAAAATTGTTGCAAGGCTCTCTGCTTTTCCGATAACCCAAGATTCTTGCACACCCTGCACGCGCACTTCATTTTGACCGAAAGCTCTCAATTCTATGACGACAACGCGGTTGATCCCATAGGCTTCATGTTCTTGTATATTTATTTTTAAATAATCCAAGTTTTCTAACCTATTAGCCTCCAGTAGAAAGTCTTCCGCATATTTTGTAACTTCGCTGCCATGAGCATTGTAAGTCACGATTAAACGACCCGTTGTAAAGTCTTGTTTTATGTGTTTGAAAAGCTGTTCAACATCATCACGAAACAGTCTTATCGTGCCAAGGGATATGTTTTTGATATGCATTTGTTCGGGGATGGTTGGAACATCTCTCATCTCGGTCGTTACAGGCATGATATCGTGGGGATAGGCGACAAAGGCGCCCCCGGTACCAAGAGATGTCTTCCACATGCCTTGTAAATGGCCTTGAGAATTTAAAATAGCCTCAGCTTCTAAATCTCCAGCAGCGACCCCATTGGGAACTTGGATGGGTTTGCCGGTTATTTTAAGAGACGTGTCAAAGCGCCCGGAGATTTCAAAAACTGTTAAACCAAAATTGGAATCCATGAAACGCAAAACTCCGGACACTGTATCAGTGCTTTTTGTAAATTCAATAAATAGGTTGCCAGTATTCGTGCCGTAAACGCGTCCTGCCCAAATTTTTCCCAAGTTAGACATTCATGTCCCCATCAAAATTTACTGTTTGTACTGGAGGATGTTCTATCCAGTAATTCATCAAAATATCTATCTCTTTTATGAGCATCAGGATTTTTGAGCCGCTCATCGTCCAGGGCAAAGCCCTTCACCATATATTCTTGTAAAGTCTTCGTGAACCACTGCCGGATTTCTTTGCCTCGCGAGGATTTGATACGGTAGCCGAGAGATATAATGACGTCAAAATCGTAATGATCGACACGCTGAAAACCCGCGCCTTGCGGTTTAAGAAGATTTTTGCGAGTTATAGCGGCATCAAGCTCTTTCTCTTCATATATTAAATCTATGTGTGCGACGGTGTCGTGTAGGGAAATTTGAAATAACGTTGCCAGTTCATGCGCCGTCAGCCACGTGTCATTTTCTGCCAACTGAACAAGCACACCTGTCAGGTCGTGGTTTATTTTTCCTTGACCTACACCCATGCGTTCCAGCTCGGTTTGAGTTGCTGTGTGTGCGCGTTTTCAAAAAGCTGATTCAAAATGTGTGCACAATCCTCAATAAACATGATCATGACAGGGGGCGGCATGAGTGTGTGGGTGCCATGAGACAAATCATTTCTAAAGTCTCCAAGAAATTTTTTAAATTCTTCTATTTCCAAATCTGGTCGTATTTTTTTAACATCAATAAGACCTTTATCGTGAGCTTTTTGCAAAAGAGGCTTAAAGGTCTCTTTCCGTTCCTTTTCTGGGTCGCCGATCATCCGCCGTAGCGCCAGTTCCGTCGCAGCAATGGCCTGATGAACAGCCATCATTGCCAGACGGTAGACAAAAAAAGAATACAGGAAAGCATTTTTAGCGGTTTCAAATTGTAGCTTCACATCATTGTGGACATGCTCATTAAGAACGATTTTGGAAACAAACCCATAGTGAGCCTGTAACGCGCTGTCTGCGTTAGGAAAACTATATAAGCACCGGCTGTCAGGCATCAAGACTTGATCCAGCGGTTTCAAAAAATCTGTTTCCCGATAATTCATGGGAAAAACCTCATTTATTTAATAAGTGGGAGCGCAGGGCATTTTCCCTTATCCGGGCTTATGTCGCAACGACTATCTCCATTGCGATTTTCCAATAAATAGTTTAGCTTAACTCCTTGTTATGAAACAAAAACAGGCGTTTGAACCCCAAGGCGGGGCCACGGAGAGGCATGCAGGTATCACAGACGGTGATACCGCAAAGACGCCTGTCCTGCCCATTACCCCCTTCCATGCCAAATACTATGCCCATGAGCTGTCTGCGCGGCGGTCGTCGGCGGTAGTGGACCGGCTGTCGACATCGCTGTTTGACGCCGTCGTCGACCTGAACCCGCACCAGATCGAAGCGGCCCTGTTTGCGCTCCGTTCCCCTCTGTCCAAAGGCGTGATCCTGGCTGACGAAGTCGGTCTCGGCAAAACCATCGAGGCAGGCATCCTGCTGTCGCAATATTGGGCGGAGCATAAGCGCAGCTTGCTGGTCATCTGTCCGGCAGTTTTGCGCCGCCAGTGGTCGATAGAGTTGCAGGAAAAATTCAACTTGCCGTCCGTCGTACTGGAGGGTGCGAACTACAACGAGGCGCTGGAAAAGAATGCCGATCCTTTCGACTTCCGGGGCGTTGTCATCGTGTCAATGCAGTTCGCAAGCCGCTATGCGAAACAGATCAAGGCTAAAAACTGGAATCTGGTCGTTATCGATGAGGCGCACAAACTGCGCAACCTGTACCGCAAAGATAATAAAATGGGCAAGAATATTCAGGAAGCCCTTGCCGATCACAAAAAAGTTCTGCTGACAGCAACGCCTTTGCAAAACTCCCTGATGGAGTTATACGGCCTTGCATCCTTGATCGATGACCGCATTTTCGGCAGCGTAGAAACGTTCAAGGCCACATATATAAATAATACGCCGAGCATTGAAGACCTTAAAATTCGCCTGAAACCTTTCGTTCAGCGTACTCTACGCCGCCAAGTGCTGGAATATATCCGCTATACCAAGCGTGAAGCGATGACACAGCCATTTACGCTGTCAAAACCGGAGCAGGAACTGTACGATGCCGTCTCGGATTTTCTGCTGGAGCAGGACAGCTATGCCATTCCATGGGCGCAGCGCAAGCTGGTGGTGCTGATTGTCCGCAAGCTTCTGGCGTCATCGGCTTATGCGCTGATCGGCACGCTCAAGACGATCAAAAAGCGCCTTGAAACCATGAAGCAGACGCAGAAGGAAGAAAAACTAAATCTGCGCGGCGCTTTCATGGAAGATCAGGGTATCGACCTTGAATATGCCGAAGTGGGCGAGGAAGAAGAACAGGCCAAAGCACCACAAAAGCCGAAAAGAAAAATCGACGTCGCCAGGCTGGAATACGAAATTCAGCAGATCGACCATTTCACTGAGATGGCGCGCTCTATAAAAGTAGAAACCAAGGCGAAAGCTCTGCAAACAGCCCTCACCGCTGGATTTGCACGGATGGAGGAGCTGGGCGGCCCCCGTAAGGCGCTCATTTTCACTGAATCCAGCCGTACCCAGCGTTATATCAAGGAATTCCTCGAAGAAAATGGATATCGCGGCAAGATCGTGACTTTCAACGGCCAGAACAATGAAGAACTAGCCCGCGACATATATAATGTATGGCTCGACAAAAACAAAACGACAGGCCGTATCAGCGGATCGCCAAACGTCGATATACGACAGGCGCTGGTTGACGGCTTCCGCGACCATGCCGAGATCATGATCGCCACCGAAGCCGCTGCCGAGGGCATTAACCTGCAATTCTGCTCCCTCATCGTGAATTACGACCTGCCGTGGAACCCGCAGCGCATCGAGCAGCGCATAGGCCGCTGTCACCGTTACGGCCAGAAGCATGATGTCGTCGTCATCAACTTCCTGAACGAACAGAACTGGGCGGATCAGCGCATTTATCAACTGCTGAAAGAAAAGTTCAAACTTTTCGACGGCGTTTTCGGCGCATCGGATGAAATTCTGGGTCGCGTAGAATCCGGCATCGACTTTGAAAAACGTATCCTCGATATTTTTGAAACCTGCCGCAAACCGGAGGAGATAGAACGGGCATTTACCGAACTGCAATCAGAACTCGATGAGCCGATACAGGCGCGCATTGCCGAGGCACGGAATATGTTGTTCGAGCATTTTGACGAAGAAGTCCACAGCCGTCTGAAATTCTGCGTTGAGTCAGCCAAAGAGCGCCTTGACCTCGTCACACACCATTTCTGGCAGCTGACAAAGTTTCATTACCGCGACATGTATCATTTCAACGATGAAAGGTTGATCTTTGGCGATGATCCTAAATTTATCGCCCGTGGAGAACGCCCGCCAGAAGGCGAGAGAATCCCGATTTATCATTACCTCGAAACGAAGGCGCAAGCACCGACAGACCCGCTCAAAATGCCCCAGCGCCCCACTGGCAAGGTCCCCGTCACCGGCTGGCCGTACCGCATGTCGGATATCATGGGCGAGAACGTCATCAACAAAGGCCGTGACATCGCTGCACCGCCCGCCGTGCTCACCTTCGATCTGTCACGGCATGACAAAAAAATTAGCCTGCTGGAGGAGTATCGCGGTCAAAGCGGCTGGCTCTGGCTGGATAAACTGACCATCAAGACTTTTGAAGAGATGGATACGCTGATATTTACGATCTGCGATGCCGACGGGAATATTCTGAAACCGGAAATCGGAGAGAAACTGTTCATGATACCGGCAGTGGCAGGCGAAGGCTTTAAGTCCTGCCCCTATCAAGTTGCCGCAGACCTACAAAGGCAGCAGCGCGTCACCGCCCTGATCGGAGAGTCCGAACAGAATAACCACCACTATTTCAACGAAGAACTCGATAAACTCGACCGTTGGGCCGAAGACCTGAAAACGGGGCTGGAGCTTGAACTGAAACAGCTCGACCGCGACATCAAGGACACCGACCGCCAGTCAAAACAGCTGATCAGCCTGAAAGAAAAACTGGAATTCCAAAAAAAGAAAGCCACCCTCGAAAAACGCCGCTCACAGAAACGGCACGAACTCTTCACCTCGCAGGATCGGGTCGACCGGCGGCGGGAAGAACTGATTGGACAGCTGGAAAAGCAGTTGGAGGCGAGCAAGCATGAGGTTACGCCAGTTTTTGAAGTGCAGTGGAGGATTTTATAAACATGGAGTTAATTTTTAGTTTTATAGGACAAATTGTCGTTTTCTCCGGCGGCGCGGTTGTTATTGCTTTCCTATTCTTTAGGTTTTTAGGCTCTCAATGGATTGAGAATAAATTTGCAAAAAATTTAGAAGAATATAGGGGTGCACAGGCAAGGGAGCTGGAGGAAGTCAAATCAAAGATCAGCTTACTGCTGAGCCGAACGCTTAAACTTCACGATAAGGAATATGAGGTTCTTCCAGAAGTCTGGTCAAGGGTAAATGATGCGCACATTTCACTTCAACGATGTCTGATGTCATTTCGGGAAGTACCGGACTTTAAAAAAATGCCAGACGATGATTTTCAAAACTTTCTTAAGAGCTCTAATTTTTCTGAAGGTCAAAAAGACAGGCTGTCCCGTAGCCAGGACAGAAATCAGTGTTATACCGAGATTCTGAATTGGAAGGATATCAATGATGCCAATACAGCATTTAATGGATTTCATGACTATCTTTTAAAAAACAGAATTTTCTTGAGCCCCGACCTGAAAGCTAAGTTTGATGCTATCGATGATCTTATTTGGAAGGCGTGGGTTTCCAATAGAGTTGGTGAAAATTCAAAAGAATATAAAATGAAAATTGAAGCTTATGAAATGTGTAAAAAATCAATAGAGCCCCTTATGAAAGAAATTGAAAGTCTCGTTCAATCAAAACTATTCCCGACTCACCCGGATAGGGGTATTATTTCTGATAATAGAAAGACGGCGGCATGACCAAAAAACAGAAACTCGAACTGACATGGATCGGCAAGGAGCATCGCCCGAAGCTGGAGCCGCGCATTCTGCTGGAGGACGATACGAAGACGTATCACGCCAGACACCGCGTCACGGAAAACGATATTTTCGACAACAAGCTGATTTTTGGCGACAACCTGTTGGCGTTGAAGGCGCTGGAGCAGGAGTATGCAGGGAAGGTCAAATGCGTCTTTATCGACCCGCCGTACAATACGGGTTCGGCATTCGAACATTATGATGACGGCATCGAGCATTCGATATGGCTCGGACTTATGCGTGATCGTCTTGAAATTTTGAACAAGCTAATATCAGATGAAGGCTCTATTTGGATTACAATAGATGATGCCGAGGGGCATTATTTAAAAACGCTCTGTGATGAAATTTTTGGACGCATTAATTTTATGGGGACTATAACTTGGCAGAAGACGACGAGCATTCACAATAATGCAGTCACTTTTTCTTCTGCGACGGATATGGTTTTAGTTTATGCGAAAAATTTATTGAGCTTTAAAATGGGTATGATTGAGAGAAGTGATCGGAATACGGAAGAATATAAAAACCCTGATAATGATCCACGCGGTTCTTGGACATCAAGCCCTCTGCATGTAAGCTTAACTTCGGGACAACGCGGAAAGCAGTATGCTGCCACCGGAAAATCTTCTGGGCTATTCCCAATAATAAGTCCCCATAACGAGGAGATATTACCTCCAAAAGGAAGGTGCTGGGGTTACTCTCTTGAAACAATACAGGCCTTTAATACAGAGGGAAGAATATGGTGGGGGGCAGATGGAAAAAACCAGCCCCGTTTAAAGAGATATTTAAAAGAAGGGAAAGACGGCGTTGTACCGTCTACGCTGTGGCTTTCTGAGGATGTGGGGCATAACCAAGAGGCAAAGGCTGAAAATGCAAAACTTCTTCCTGAGCTCGAGCAGCTATTTTCAACGCCGAAGCCAGAAAGACTTTTGAAAAGAATTCTTGCTCTTTCAACAAACCCCAATGACCTCGTCCTCGACTCTTTCGCCGGTTCCGGCACCACCGGCGCTGTCGCACAAAAAATGGGTCGGCGCTGGATTATGGTGGAGCTGGGTGAACATTGCCATACGCACATCATCCCGCGTCTGCAAAAAGTCATTTCTGGCGAGGATCAGGGCGGCATTTCTGAGGCTGTCGGCTGGAAAGGCGGCGGCGGGTTCCGGTATTACAGCCTTGCGCCGTCGCTGATTACCTTCGACAAATACAACCAGCCCGTCATCAACAAAGAATACAACCCCGTCATGCTGTCGCAGGCGATGTGCAAGCTGATGGGCTTCACCTATGCGCCGAGCGATACGGTGTACTGGCAGCAGGGGCATTCGACCGAGACCGACTTTATATATGTGACGACGCAGACGCTCGATCAGGGGCAACTGTCGGCACTGTCCGAGGAGGCGGGAGAGAACCGCACCCTGCTTATCTGCTGCGCCGCCTTCCGGGGCAATGCCGACAAATTCGAAAATCTGACCGTCAAGAAAATTCCGCGCGCCGTTCTCGACAAATGCGAATGGGACAAGGACGACTACAGCCTGAACGTCCAGAACCTGCCGATGCTGGAGCCGGAACCCTCCACCAATATCCCGACCGTTCGGGCAAAGCGTGCAGCAAAACAGGCCTCCGGCGACCTGCCGCTCTTTGGCGACGACGCAGATGCCAAAAAGACATCCGTAAAACGTAAATAAGGCAGACATCCATGAATAAAAACGCCAATTCCATCGCGAACCGTCTGTCTCTGCGGGTTCCGCAGAAAGATTCTCTCGAAATTCTGGCGCGGATTAGCGAGATCATCAAGCTGAATAAAGACCGTGATGTCGTCGCCGCGCTTGAAACCATAAAGTCAGAATTCCCCAGCGTGGAGGATTTTGAGCGCGATTTTCCGTCGATTTGCTTTGCGCTTGCCACCGGCGTCGGCAAGACCCGCCTGATGGGCGCGTTTATTTCTTATCTGCACCTGACACATGGCATGAAACACTTCTTCGTGCTGGCTCCAAACCTGACCATTTACAACAAGCTGATTGCGGATTTTACGCCGAATACCAAAAAATACGTTTTTCAGGGCATTGCCGAATTCGCCATCCACCCGCCGGAAATCATCACCGGCGACAATTACGAGAGCGGTCGCGGCGTACGCGGCACGGATATGTTCGGGCAGGCAGAGAGCATCCACATCAACATTTTCAATATCTCAAAAATTAACTCCGAAGTCCGGGGCGGAGCGGCACCGCGCATCAAACGTCTTTCCGAATATATCGGTGAGAGCTATTTTGAATACCTGTCGAAGCTGGACGACCTTGTCCTGTTGATGGACGAGTCTCACCGTTATCGGGCATCGGCTGGCGTAAAGGCGATCAACGAGCTGAACCCTGTCATCGGCCTTGAGCTCACGGCGACACCGCAGATCGAAAGCGGCAAAACAGCAGTACCGTTCAAAAACGTTATTTATGCTTATCCGCTGTTCAAAGCGATGGAAGACGGCTACGTCAAGGAACCCGCCGTCGCCACGCGCGAAAACTTTGATGCCAAGGCGTTCAGCGAAGACCAGCTGGAGAAAATCAAGCTGGAAGACGCCATCTGCATCCATGAGAACGTCAAGGCCGAGCTGAAAGTCTATGCCGACAATAATCAGAAGCCCTACGTCAAACCGTTCATCCTGGTCGTGGCGCAGGATACGACGCATGCCGAAAGTCTCATGGCGCTCATCAAATCGAATGATTTTTTTGAGGGGAAATATAAAGACCGCGTGATCACAGTCCACTCCGCCCAAAAAGGCGAAGAGAAGGATGAGACGGTCGAGCGTCTTTTGGCTGTCGAAAATCCGGATGAACCGACCGAGATCGTCATCCACGTCAACATGCTGAAAGAGGGCTGGGACGTAACGAATCTGTACACCATCGTCCCGCTCCGCGCCGCAAATTCGCGCACGCTGGTGGAGCAATCCATCGGGCGCGGGCTTCGTCTGCCGTATGGCAAGCGCACGGGCGTGACCGCCGTAGACCGGCTGACCATCGTCGCGCATGATAAATTCGATGAAATCATCCGCGAAGCCAATGACAAGCACTCCATCATCCGCGTCGGCGTCATCATCGGCAAAGATATCAGCGCCAGACCAAAACAGGCTGTCGAGATAAAATCGAAAATAGACCTGATCATCGAGGGGGCTTCAAAAGAGCAAAAGCCTTTGTTCACCGAAGTGGAGCGCCCTGTCGCTCTGCAAACTATGGCCGTCATCAAAGAATTCGAAAAACTGCCGTCTTCCCGCAACCTGCAAAAAGAGGAAATTCAGGGACAGATCGTAGCTCGCGTAACAGAACTCCTCCTGCCGAAACAGGGTACGCTTGAAGGTATTGTCGAAAAGCAGGATGTCGAGAAGATCGTTCGCAAGGTGACAGAAGCCTATGTGCATAACACCATCGACATTCCCCGCGTCACGGTGACGCCGGTAGAGGCTGACAGTTACAGCTTTACGGATTTTGATCTGTCGACCGCCGATCTGCCGCGCCTGCAACCTGTGGATGATAATATCCTGATCCAACATTTGCGTACGGCAGAGAGAGAACAGTTGACGCAGCAAAATGGCATTCATGCAGAAGAGAAGCTGGAAGATTCCATCGTATCTGCGCTGATCGATTTTGATGATATTTCATACGATGACCACGCCGACCTGCTTTATAAGCTGGCAGGGCAGATGGTGAAATACGTTTCCGGATACCTGTCGAAGCCGGAAGACATCAAAAATGTCGTCCAGTTCTATCGCCAGAAACTGGCCGACCTGATCCACGGACAGATGTCAAAGCATGTGAAGGCGGGATATTCGGATTATCAGGCATCCATTACGCGCGGTTTTGAGCGCCCAAAAATGGGGTCTGTCACGATTGACTCAGGCGAAAAAGTCCGTTCCTTCCGCATGAACGTCGATCTGAAACAGGACATTCGCGGGATGATATTTGAGGGTTTCAGCAAATGCCTGTATCCGCAGCAGAAATTTGACTCGGATTCAGAGCGACAAATGGCGGTTCTGCTGGAAGATGAAAAATCCGTTCTCAAATGGTTCAAGCCGGGCCGTAATGACGTGAAAATATACTACAGCGACAATGATGGCTATGAACCGGACTTCGTCATCGAAACCGCAACAGAGAAATTTCTTTGCGAAATCAAGCGCGCCGATGAAATTTCCGACGATGACGTGCAGCAGAAAGCCAAGGCTGCCGTCAAATGGTGTGAGTTCGCCTCCCAGCATGAAAAAGAACATGGTGGCAAGCCCTGGCGTTATCTCCTGATCCCTCATGATGCTGTGAAACCAAGCACGACGCTAGCGGGGTTGTCGACACAGTACTGTCATAAACCGGCAGCAGCAGCCTGATCTCCTTCCGATCCGCAGTAGTGAATTAAAAAAAGTATTGCAATCCTGCTCTCGTTTCCTGGCGGCTCAGTCTCGTGGTGGTGTACGCGCAAGGTGCAGTGCGTGATGGCACTGCTGACCAATAAAACAGGCTGTAATAAAAATTATGATAATATCGATAATATAAAGCTAGGTAGTTGTCTCATATGAGCGCAGAGTCCATGAGAATCAATTCGCGGCAAAGAATGGAACAGCATTCTTTATCCTGAGCTGGCGTTAAAACATTAAGCGCGAATGGAAAACTAAGTATGACCCCCACCAGCAGGAATCGCCCCCCCCCGACTTCCCAGAATAAAGAAAATGAGGCCAAGCCGGAGCAGCCGCCATTGAAAGCGTCCTTCCCCATTGTCGGGATCGGGGCTTCCGCAGGCGGGCTGGAAGCGATTGGCGAACTTTTAAAAAGTCTCCCTCCTGACACCGGCATGGCGTTTATTATTGTCCAGCATCTGGCACCCGATCATGTGAGCGCGCTGGCCGAGATTTTATCCAAGAAAACCAGGATGTCGGTTACAGATGCGGCAGAGGGGCATCCGGTCGAGCCGAACCACGTCTACATCATTCCGCCTAATGCCGCCTTGACTATCGTGGAGTGCCGTCTCGTCCTCAAACCGCGTAGCAACACAGCGGGATTTCCCATGCCCATCGACGACCTGTTTCACTCTCTTGCTGAAGATCAAGGGTCTAACGCCATCGGCATATCCCTCTCCGGTGCCGGGTCGGACGGCGCACTCGGCATACAATCCATTAAAAACGAAGGCGGCATCACCTTTGCGCAGGATGAGATGTCGGCCCAATACAGCAGCATGCCGCGCGCAGCCGTAGGGCTCGGATGTGTTGACTTTGTTCTGGCGCCGCCAGAAATTGCCTCGGAACTCGTGCGTATCAGCCGCCATCCATTACGGGTAGGCACGTCAACAGACGATCTCGAACGCTTAGTCGGCGATGAAAAAAACTTGAAACAGATATTTCGCCTCCTGCAGGGCACCTGCAATCTGGATTTCACACACTATAAGAGCGGCACTATAAAACGGCGTCTCGCACGCCGCATTAAGTTGCAGAATTTGAATAGTGTGCCGGATTATATTAACTTTCTTGAGGCCAATCCCGGCGAGTTGAAGTCCCTATGTCAGGATTTTTTAATCCGCGTCACCAGCTTTTTCCGCGATTCGGATACTTTCGACAACCTCATCCACTATGTGTTCCCCCGGATAATAGAGGAGCACTCTACCAAGGGTCCATTGCGGATCTGGGTAGCGGGCTGTTCAACAGGAGAGGAAGTCTATTCTCTTGCTATTTGTTGCCTTGAATATCTTAGGGAACACGGTATTGGCCTGCAAATCCAGATCTTCGGCACCGATGTCAGCGAAGATGCTCTTCAGATAGCCCGCGCCGGAATTTATGTCGGGAACATCGCGCGCAACGTATCGCCCGAGCGGCTGGAAAAATTCTTCGTCAAAACCGGTGACCATTATCAGGTTTCAAAATCCGTGCGCGATCTCTGCATTTTTGCGCGCCATAACGTAACGAGCGACCCGCCTTTTTCACGGCTGGATCTGATCAGCTGCCGCAACCTGTTGATCTATTTGAATCCGCTGATGCAAAAGCGCGTTATTCCGTTATTTCACTATGCGCTGAAACCCGAGGGGATTCTCATGCTGGGCCCCGCCGAGAATATCGGCGGATTTACAGATATCTTTACTCTTTCGGACGATAAGAAGATTAAGTTCTATACCAAGAAACCCCTTCCTGTGCAGTCTCAACTGAAGTATCTGGAAGATTCTACCGGGAAGACCGTACATTCTCTTTCTTCTCCTCCTCCGTTCCCTTCTTCTTATCCCGATTTCTCACAGAAAAAGTATACGGAAGCCGAGCAACAGAAACGGGAGGTAGACCGGATAACTCTTGGCCGTTACGTTCCGGCATCAGTGCTTTGCGACAAAAATATGAACATTCTGGAGCTTCGCGGCGACACCGATCCTTATCTGACGCTGCCTTCCGGCCCGCCGGATACAAACCTCCAGAAGCTTGCAAGACCCGGGCTGATCGTCGAGCTCAGTAAAGCAGTCCAGAAAGCGGGCAAAGACGGCGCACCGGTACGCATACCCGGCCTGCGGGTAGAGGCCTCCGGGGGAAACAGAGAGATAACGCTGGAAGTGATTCCTGTGCAACGGTCTGCAGCAGAAGAGCCTCGCTTCCTTATCTTTTTTGAAGACAAGATTCATCCGGCGCGTTCAATGGCGGAGGTGCCGGGTTTCTGGCTGGAATTCGGAAGATTTGTCCGCCAAGGCATGAAGTCTGGCAGGAGAGATGCGCAACAAGGAAGTAATGATGATGAATTGTTGCGGTCAAAACGGGAACTCGACGATACGCGTGATTATATCCGCACAATGGTGGAAGAATATGAGGTCACCAAAGAGGAGCTGCAGGCGTCTCAGGAAGAACTTCTTTCCAGTAACGAGGAATTTCAAAGCACCAACGAGGAACTGGAAACTTCCAAAGAAGAGCTGCAGTCAGCCAATGAAGAACTCGTTACCACCAACGAAGAAATGCACCACCGCAATCGCGAACTCAATGTATTGAACGATAAGCTGAAACTGGCGCTCAATTATGCCGAGGAAGTTACCAAAACAGCGCACCAGCCATTTCTGGTACTGGATGAAAACCTTCACATCCTGCGGGCAAACCCTGCCTTCTATAAAACTTTCAAGACGACGCCGGAGACGACTGAAGGCTGCCTCCTGTATGATCTGGGTGACAGGCAGTGGGATATTCCTGAATTGCGTGAGTTCCTGCAGGCTCTACTTTTAAAAGACACCTCATTCAAGGACTGTGAAATAACCCACGCCTTCCCCAATATCGGGAAGAAGACGATGCGCTTGAATGGCAAGAATCTAACCGGAGTGGAACAGTTCAAGATTCTTCTCGCCATCGAAGATGTCTCTGACTATAGAACGGCGATCAATTATGCTGAGACAACGATCAAGACAGTGACCCAGCCCTTTCTGGTACTGGATGAAAACCTCTGCATCCTTCGTGCAAATCCGGCCTTCTATAAATCTTTTAAAACGACGCCGGAGACAACCGAGGGACGGCTCCTTTATGATCTGGGGGACAAGCAGTGGGATATTCCTGAATTGCGTGAGTTCCTGCAAGCTCTTCTTTTAAAGGACACCTCGTTCAAAGACTGCGAAATCACTCATGTCTTTCCCAATGTTGGGAAGAAGACGATGCGTCTGAATGGCACGCAACTGGTCGGAGGCGGGCAACTCCAGATTCTTCTCGCTATCGAGGATGTGTCCGATTACAGAACGGCGCTTAATACCCTTAAAGATAATGACCGCCACAAGGATGAGTTTCTGGCGATGCTGGCTCACGAACTGCGCAATCCGTTAACGCCTATTCGTAACGCCCTGGATATATTAAAGCGCGATGATGTAGATGAAAAAGCGAGAAAAGAACTCAAGAGCGTCATGGATCGCCAGCTTCGGAAAATGGTCCGGCTCGTCGATGACCTTCTTGATGTGTCCCGCATCACAAGCGGTATAATTGTCCTCAAAAAAGAGCCGGTTGATCTGGTGCAATTAGTCAATCAGACCGTGGAAAGTGTGCGCAATCATTTCGAGGCGCGCCAGCATGAACTTTCCGTGTCGCTTCCTAAAGAAGGTATGATTATCAAAGGTGACCCCATCCGCCTCGAACAAATCGTCTCTAACCTGTTGATCAATGCCTCCAAATATACCGAGCCCGGCGGTCATATTACCGTGACGCTTGAATGTGAAAAGGATAACGCGCTCATCCGGGTTATTGATAATGGTATCGGCATATCTTCCGACATTCTGCCTTATATCTTTGACCTTTTTGTTCAGGCAGAACGTTCACTCGACAGAAAACAGGGTGGCTTGGGCCTCGGACTCACGCTTGTGCGCCGTCTTGTTGAGCTACACGGCGGAACCGTTGAGGCCAGAAGCGAGGGCCGAAAGAAGGGCAGCGAATTCATTGTCCGCCTGCCAATTATTTCAGAAACGGAAGTTTCTCTTCCTCTAGAGCCAACCGTTGCGCCCAAAAAGACGCCATCCACAGGCCGTCGTGTCCTTATCGTAGATGATAACGTTGACGCGGCTCTGACCACACAGATGCTGCTGGAGCTGCAGGGGCATCAGGTTCAGTTCGCACTGGACGGACCCTTCCGGCATTAAGGCAGCACAGACATTTAAACCAGAGGTCATTATTCTTGATATTGGCCTGCCGGTCATGGATGGATATGAAGTCGCAAGGCGTTTGCGCAAACTGCCCGAGGCCAGGAAGGTCCTGCTGATCGCCCTCAGCGGGTATGGTCAGACGGAAGACTTCCGGAAGTCCAAAGAAGCTGGCTTTGATCATCATTTAGTGAAGCCTGCCGATACAGACGAACTCCTGATTCTGATAGCAGGTTAGGAGTTCTCTCAATGTTCTGAATTGGCAGAAGGTCACGAGAAATTGCAGGTTTCTTGACATGACTTCTCTCAGTGAGGGTCTTGGCCCGTTCCTATGTTGGCACTCCGAATATAGAACATAGGAAGTATAATGAGTTGAGCTTAGATATGGGGAAACATCGTAAAAAATTGTCAACGGTCAGCAGGAAGGGATTTTAAAAGATCTTTCTCTGTCACCACTGCGGCGTCAAAAACAGCGCTGATATTGCCCTCGGTATGCGCTGACGCCAGAAGGGTATGTGCAGCCGGACCTCTTTGATACCGTTTCGAAGGTAGAAGAAAAGAAGCGTGATAAAAATGAAAAGATCTCGCGCGTCATGGACAGGCTGAACCAGAAGTTCGGCAAGGATGCCAGGCCTGCGCAGGCGGGCGCATCTCCGGTGCCAATACATGGCTATGGCCGATAGAGCTACGTTTAGTTTCCTGATCGGGAACCTCATAACCACGAAGGTAATACCACATTTTTTCGCCCCAGAGGCTGCCCCAGACGGCGCGCATGTGTTTGGGCTGCATGGAGAAAAGCTTCTTCATGTCGTAAATACCGGCACGGTTGAGGGGCTGCTCCATGTTAGGGCCGATGACGGGAAGGTCGCGGAGTGTCAGTTCGAGTAATCTGTCTTGCATATTACTTGGCTGAAGAATGGTCAGACCATCAGGCTTTTTCATGTCGGTGGCGACCTTGGCAAGATATTTGCTGGGAGCGATGCCGATGGAGCAGCGTACATATTCTCCGATATTTTTGGCTATACCAGCTTTGATGGAATGCGCGATCTCCGTTGAACGGGCGACAGAGATTTCATTATTCATCAGCCTGCAGGCCATTTCATCGATGGAGCAGACGTCTGTTACCGGTATGTGGTGGTCGATCTCATCCAGAAGGCGTTCATGGAATTCTACATAGTGCTCATGACGGCCCAATACGCAGATAAGGCCGGGACACATTTTCTTCGCCTCATATATAGGTGTACCCGTCTTGATACCGAAAGCCTTTGCCTCGTAGCTGGCTGCAATCGCGCAGGTAGCATCTGTTTCCACTGGAACAATCGCGATAGGTTTGCCGCGTAGGCGGGGATTCAGCTGCTGCTCGACACTCGCAAAATAACTGTTGAAGTCCACATAGAGCCAGCGGAGGCCAGTGGGCGGCGCAAAACGGGTGCTGGTTGACGTAGACATCTGGTAAATCTCCGCTGATTCTTCCGTTCACTATTTGTTCTTATTTTAGACGATGTGTCAAGCGGGGACGTGCCTGCCGTTTGAATCTATGGTTCTGCGCTTACTTTTTTGATGAGGACATCAAGTGATATGTCCAATGCTTTCGCAATCTTAAAGTAGGTCAAGACTTCAGAGGGCCTTCATACGACTGATCTGCTATGCCTTTTTTTCCTTCGACCAGAATTCGTCAAGTATGGGTTGAGTCATTTCAGTTAGTGCATACATCTTTTTTGAAGCCCAAATAGCAATATCATCGCTCCAGGGCTCACATGGACGCTCAATGTATACAGAGGACCATTCTGAGGTCCAATCTGGATTTACATGAATATCCTCTCCAAGCTTCTCTTGAAGAACGGCCTTATGATTGCCTATAGCAGCACAGAGCTTATGGTTCATATCTTTCGATTTTGTTTCAAAATGTATCTCAACGCTTAACATCTTCTCTTTCCGTGATCCGCTAAACAACCATTCGAAGTGAACACCCGACCGCCCTGTAGGTAATTGCAGGTATCTTTGTGACGTTGTGACCCGGCTTCCTCTGACTGGGTCTAATTCACGAAAACGATCCAGAATAAGCTGGTACTTTTCCCTGTACCATTGCTGCATCCCAGATGGGCGCCCCTCCGCGACATCTTTCTCCTCAATTCCAATTATATAATCTTGCGCTTCAGGGAGAGGAATAATCACTCTAGGTACTAAAATAAGACGATTATCATCGGGCATACGGTAGGGAGTTATTTCGACGCAGGAAATATCAACGCCAAAGCTCCGCAACCAGAGTACACAACTGGTTACCCCTTGGTCATCAAACCTGCCAGCAGCCAGAATGATTCGGGGCTTCTTGTCGATGGTCGAAAATTCTTGATCATCAACGAAATCACGAATTTTTTTCTTTGCATCATTCTTCTCGATCTTGGCGAATTCCGCAAGTAGGCTAACAGCCTTCTCGAAAGTCATGGCGGAACAAAATGCGGCATACCGAATGGCTTGGAGATCGGCGAGTGTTCCTGCAACGTCCCGCTTAAGCTCAACGACGACGAGCTTTCCATCCCTATCAATTGCAAGTAAATCCAGCCTCTCTTTAGTTTTATCGAAGCCATCAAATTCACTTGAGATTAAGAGAAGGTCCATTCCAAGGATAGCAGGATTCTGCTTAATCCACTCTTCGAGGTCTTGTCGCTCCTTTACTTTGAGCTCTGCGAAACTTGTCGGAGTCAACGTCTTCGATGACGTGTTTGCATGGGCGCTGTCCATGAGGATGATCTCATGACGTTGAAGGGGCTCTCTTATCATGAATTTTATACTCCATCGGTAGTTTCTAATTTTCAATTCTTGGTGATTATGTTTTTACGCATAGAGTTCAAAAAACGCAAGGAATAAACCCCTAAAGTAAGGGCCTGGATCTGAATGGCTTATCGTGATTTTTTCTTTGCCTCCCCGACAAACCAGCCTGAAGCTACTGACTTGCCGGGGAACATACATGATTATCCCGCCTATATCTCCCACGAGAGCAGGCTCGGGCGGCTGGGCATTTTGGCGCGCCAGCCTGGTGAGCTCCGGACGGGTTCGCCGCCATCCCCACCACCGTGCTCGCTCCATCTCCGGATAAAAGACATCCGACGGCATCTCCCACGGTCCCGGCGCTTATAAGGATCCCGGTCTCCTTCGCTGGCGCTCAAGGCCTTGCGACCGAGCTGCCTGCTTCAGTCGTTATGCCGCTTCTCCTTTGTCATTCAAAGACGTCATCTCGGTTATTTTTTGGAAGTATTTGAGAAAATCAGAGTAGTCATGCGCAAGATAGCGAACGATTTTAATATTGCCGAGCAGAGTGGTCAGATATCCTTTAAGGATCGTCAAATTCATATGATCCAGCCCGTAATTTTCTTTGATCAACAGATATTCACGGTGCAGCGTGGATGACTCATTTTCCACGCGCTCTATTTGTTCTGGTGTAAGGCCTTTAACCTTCTTTGGCTTTTGCGGATTGACCAGCTGCTCTTTTGGCGTTGCCATTAGCAATGTCTTGGCGTAGGTAGCAGTATAGAGACAGGCATCATTCATAAGCATTGCAGCTTCTATTTGACGCACTGACACCAATCGCTTCAGGATACTAAATACCTCAGCCGCAATCATTTTGTCTTCCAACAATTCGATGGCCTCAGGGCAAATCCCCACCAGTAAGCGTTTTCGGCGGATAATGCCCGTCACATCCATATCAAGCGCCTGTGCAATGGTCTCTTCCGGAACGCCACGCTTGATCGCATTCAGGATCATTTTGTGTTCCTGAACAGAGGAAATATGATTGACGAACTTATTATGAGTGAATGCCTCATCGTCCGTAGAGACGAGGCATGTCATTTCTGTTTCTCCGAGCTCTTTCAACGCTTCAAGCCGGAGATGTCCCTCCAGAAGTACATAACGGCCTTTGCCCTGCCGCGCCACAATAGGCAGCTCGATAATGCCGCCCACACGAATAGACGCCACGATCCGTCTATAGTGGCGGTCTTTCTTCATCTGCGGAGTTACTATTTTTAGAGGAACAATTTTATCAAGTGACAGCGTCACGGTTTCTATATCGAAACCTATCTGGATATTTTTTGGAGGGCGCAGCAGTTTGCGTGGTCTACCCATGAGAGCTACCTTCTGCCAGAATATCAGAGATGGATTGTGGCATGGTATCCATCTTCTCGGCTTGCAATAAAATATTATAACGCGGATCCTTAGACAACTTTCGTAGCGCCGTTACCACAAAGAGCATATGTTCGCTGGCCTTATGGGCTTTTTTTGTCATGAGCTTTTTGCGGTCAGCATCCTTCTGCAGAACTTTCATGACACTTTTGACAGAAATGACTTCTCCGGTACGCCCTCTGGAGTGACCGCCTGTGCCTTTTTCAAACTCCTTGCCGCGTGATTTTCTCTTTTCAAGCAGACGTTTGGCTTGAATCAGTTTCTGGCCGCGCAGCTGCTTTGTTTCATAGGCAGTTTGTAGAAATTTCTGAGTGTCCTCATCAGGAGAATCTGCAATCTGTATCGCTGTGGATAAGGGGATTTGCCCTTTCTCGACTGCAACCATAAGGCGCTCTTCGCCCTGCTGCATCAGCTTCAGGATGCCATCGACATAGTTCCATGCGAGGCCGATCTTTTCCGCAATTTTTGTAATGCTGTAGCCTTGCTGTTGCAAAATCTCGATAGCCTTCAGAAGATCAGTGGCCTTATGCTGCCGCCGTGCGAGGTTCTCAACGAGACTCATGATAAGCGCTTGTTCTTCACTGGCGTCGATAATCATGGCCGGGATATGCGTCTGACCACAGGCCAGAAAAGCTTCAAGACGTCCCTGACCGCATACCAGATCGTAATCTTTCCCCTCAGCGCCGGACTTGCAGGCTGTGACCGTAATAGGCTTCTTGAGACCAACCTCTGCAATATTATCGATGATAGTTTCAAAGATCTTTTTGTTACGTGTACGCGGGTTGAGAATATTGATCTTTTCGATAGGAACCATCTTGATTCCAGTTTTTTCATTGCTCATGCAATCTCCATCAGAGGAACACGTTTCATCAATACGAAAAACTGCTGCAGATCATCAAACCTGTAAGCATCCAGAGCAAAATGATTGTCCTCCGCCAGCCGGAGCTTCGGGTTCTCAACATCAAGAGAAGGAATGACGTAATAATCAAAAACATGCAGGTTCATAGGATCCATACGCACTGCGATAGTAATATCCGGCATAAGGCCAGCATCAAACTGTATTTTCCAGCGACTGGAGCCCCCACCGGTCTGCATACAGCGGCAAATAACCACGGATACTTTGAGCTCACCATTGACGATCAGAAAGCCGTTCGTTCCATCCTGCTGCACCGTGCCGCCAAATTCGTATATTTTATCAGTAATATCCCGCATGATTCCCGGATGCATCTCACGTAGACGTTTGTTCTCCTCAATGAAACTGTTATCGCGTCCCGAATCATAGCCGATCAGTTCATAAGCCCTCATCAGGCCACCGAAGCGACTGGCGTAGACGCTGCTGGAGGGCATGCCGTCTGTTTCGTCAATCAGGACACCCGACAGCCAGCCCGAACTCTCTTGCAAGATTTTAAGCTTATCCAGCATCTCTTCGTCTGAAATCTTACGGCTACGTGCCTGAATAATATGTTGTGCGGCAAGAAAGTATTGTGCCTCGATTACAGCTTCAAACGCACCTTCAGCCCGCACCCACTTCTCCTCTGGATTGACTGTGCGCACTTCTTTCAATTTATAAGATCTACGGTTATAGACATTGTTGCCAATGTATTTCTCATTTATCAGGATTTGGTGCACAGTGCTGCGTGTCCACGGACGTCCCAGATCTGTCAATACACCGCGTGCATTCAGGCGTGCAGAGATTTCAGCTTCGTTAAGACCATCTTGCACAAAGGATGTATATATCCAGCGGACATTCTGCACTTCCTCATCCGGTCCCGGCACAAGTATGACCCGGTCAGTCTGGAAGGATTTACGTTGGCCCGGCTGAAGCTCGCATTTGGGCTGCTTGTTCTCATCAATGAGCAGCCGCCGCAGGCCGTAACCGGCATGGCCACCTTGACGAAAGCCTTTTTCGATGAGACGACACTGCCCGACGAATACTTTTTTCGATAGTTCACGACTGTACTCCGCCGCCATGGCGCGTTTCACGTTTTTGATAATGGAGGAGCTGACGCTGCCGTCATTAACGAACTGCTCGGCCACGTAATGGAGTTTGAAACCCCCACTACGGCAGAGATACTCGTAATGGGCGCTTTCATCCACATCCTGAAACCTCCCCCAGCGAGTTAAATCGAGCACCAATATGTCTGTGAATTCCTTTGTTTTCGCCTTAACATCCGCGATCAGTTGTTGCAACCCAAAGCGCCCACTGAAGCTGAGGCCGCTTTTGCCGCCATCCGTATAGGTCTTGACGACTTCAATATTATGCCGGGCGGCATACAGTTCCATCGCCGCCGTCTGGTTCTCGATGGAGTATTGTTGGTGCTCCGTCGACATACGGACATATATGGCGGCTTTGCGCAGAGGCTGGTTGTCTGATGGTGGCTCGTGACTATTCATGTACACCTTCCGTTTCTGTTGAAGCTTCAGCCTTGCGGGCTTTTCGGCGTAGTCGTACCGCCTTAGCTTTGGCTGCGCGCTCGCGGCGGTACTCTTCATCGACTACGCGTACCATTGCTTTGATCATGCTGGACATGACACTGCCATCGTTCTTGAGTGGCTCATCTACATACAGAACATCAACCCCAGCACGACGACAGATAAACTCGTAGTGGGCAGATTCATCCGGCTGCGCTCGGCCCCAGCGGCTGATGTCACGCATTAGGATAACAGTATATTCCGCAGCGCCTGAGTGAATGTCGGCGATCATGCTTCTGAGGCCATCACGTCCTTGAATGGTGAGGCCGCTTTTTCCTTCATCGATATAGGTCTTAACTATGTCTATCCCATGTTTTGCAGCATAGGCGTGAATGCTCTCGGACTGTTCTTTAGTCGCCGGATACTCGGTGCTATCGGGCGCATAAGAAGTTGCGCTGCGTAAATAGGCCGCTGCATTGCGCCTTGGCTGGATTCTGCCCTTATCTTCAGTCTGGTCGGTCATAAAATCCCCTTTTAGGATAATGCCTTTTTATCCCGGTTGTTACACCATCACTTCCTTTCAATGTAACAAAGGAGGAAAATCATGTCTTACAAGAAAATGGGTAATAAGTTTCCAGCAGTCACCGCTGCATTTGTGGAGGAGGAGATCACCAATCAGGTCAAAGAAATTCTGCACAAGGTGCATCAAGATTATTCTTCGTGCGTCAAAATTATCCATGACAAAACCAGCATCGGATGCAACACGATCAAAAGATGGCATGCAGGCCAAAATCCACCAAGTTCCGAGCATTTGATCATCCTGGCGCTGCACTATCCGGCGGTGATAAAAATGATCCTTGATTTATCCGGATACGGCTATCTGATTCCGCATGTAGCACCGGGTTCTACTACGGACACAGATGCCGTCATAAGCGCTCCAGAGGCTTTTCCAGATGTCGAGAAAAATGTCACAATAAATGTCACAATAAAATCCAAAACCGCGAATCTGAATGAAAGACAGGTGTGGTTTTTGGAGGGTCTGAAGACCGGACAGAACATCACGGCTCGTGATATATGCAGGCAATGGCCCGATGGCCTTAGAACTGCCAGACGAGACATTTCTGTATTGAAAGAATTAAATCTTATCCGCCGCGCGGGAGGAAAAAAGACTGGCCGGTATGAAATTATTAGTTAGCCGATTAGTAAGGAGTTAACTTCTTCTAGGGTGAGCGGAATCTTATTCAGGCCCTGAATATTCCACAGGCTACTTTCTCTAATGGTGTGATTGTGGTGGTGTCCGCCGAGCCAATGAGTGGAAGCCTTGCATTCAGAGCATTGTGCAATCGTGCTGAGCATACCGGCTTCTATTCTTAGTCTGTCTTCTTTATCTTCTGCCAAAAGAACCGCAAAGGAAAAATTTTCATTTATATAGTCACTAACATTCTTTTCTATTTCTGCCAGCCTATTTTTATCAACGTGGCGCCCGTATTCTTCCCGTTGTTTCTTTGTTGTAAGATCCAGCTCCCAGAATTTCAAAAACGGATCGCTCTGACGAGAGAGTAGGCAGCGTCCTATATGCTTCCTGAAAATGCTGCGATCTTTATTTGGCGTATAAAGATGTTCATAAAGACGTTTTGGGAGGTTATTCTGTCCCGTATGCGTCCCAACTCTAACAATGCGCTCTCCACCGTGAGCGGTCTCCCCTTTTTCAAAAAGGAAATAAAGGCCATTCTTAGGTAACTCACTACGGTCAAAGCCAGATCTAAAACGCGGCCATGCAGCAAGAGCCTTGTGGAGATACTGACAAGCCGCGCTCATACGTTTTTCTCCGCAAGCCATTGAAGTTGCCGGCCGAAGGATAGTCCTTCCATGGGGATCTCATAGCTCTTGATATAAGATACGAGTCCTTCTCTATAGGGCATTCCAGCAAGAAAAACGAAATGATCAGTTTGCAAATTAGCTTCCTGCTGCAGCTTTTGAAGTACATTTTCTGTCCAAGCGCGCTTTTCAACCGCCTTCATGCTTTTTAAAGTTTTTTCGTAGGGCTCGATAATGTCATCTGGTTTGAGCAGACCATATTTGGCAGATAGAATGAAAATCTTCTTTGGCTGCTGGGATTGGGCGTAAGAAAACATTCCTTTAAATAAAGGGCTGATGTACATGTCCTTGGCGGCACAAGGGTGGTCTTTCTTTGATTTAACGCAGGAAAGACAAACGATGGGAGATGTAATGTCCATTAAGAAATTTTCTCCTGCAGCACATCCACTAATATCTTCATGGCCAAAGTATCGAGGCCACAGTATTCAGAAAGATCGCGCCAGAGCTTTTCAGCGGCGTCCAGCGTCAGACGGTCTTTGACGAAGTCAAGATACTGCTGCGAAGCATCCTGACCATTGCCGATAGCCAAGCCGTCATACGAAAGTTCAGTAAACGCTGGCAGCACGCTTTTGATTGAAGCTGACCCGTTCTGGCTCGGGTGATAAAGCCATCGCTTCCTAAAGGGAATCAATAGATCCACCATCCGCGCATTGATGGCCATGATTGCGTCACGAAACTCAGGAAAATGTTCTGCCAGAGCTTCGTTTACGCCTTCTTCGAATTGCTGGTTATAGACGATAACGGTCCCGCGATCACCGCAGTATTTCAGCAGGTCTTGTACGAAAGCCGGGCGCGGATCCGTCCGTTCCTTGTGTAGGAACCCATAGGAGCGGAGTTCAGCGCCTTGACTTTCTTCAACGTGCAGGGAGAACTGAAACGGGATCTGCTGAAAAGGCCGCGTCCCATCAAACAGGGGGATCGCCGAACTTATTGTCTCATAGTCGAGATAATAGAGAGGATATTGTAGTCCTTCAAGGAAGCCGCGAAGCTTGCCCGGATCAATATGCGCTTCGCCGGTGACGTGGCTGCTGACATCGATTTTTTTCGCGCCGGCGGGGATGGCCTCGGCCGGCATGCTTTTAATTTCATAGCTGCCAAGGTTTTCCACCAGCTCATCCGCTTTTTTACTCGTCAGGACGTTGTAGATCGAATACTCCGGCACGTGGCGCCAGCAATGGTATTCATAGTCGCATTTGAAGGGCTTGGCGCAGTGACCGCCAATACGCACCTGTGGCTCTCGGGATGGGTTCAGTGTCAGAAGCCGTGCAACTATCGCGTCAACCTCCGGCTGCTTCGCAAGTACTTGCGCCGTGATATCCTCAAGCGTGAACAATGCCTGCGAGTCGATGGCGCCCCGCCGGACGTATTTATTGTTGATATGCATAATAAAGCATTTACTAATTCTGTATCCCGCCGCCGTAAATACCCGGTACTGGAATGATAAATCATCCAGGTGATAATCATCGACGCCAGTGGAGCCCTTGACCTCAATCATGTCCCAGGTGTCAGCGCCATGTCCTTTATTCAGGACGTCGATACGGGCGTGGGTGCCGTCTGCGGGATGGACAGCGGTTGCCTCGAAGATCGCCTTATGCCCGGCAGATATCAGGGCCTTGGTCTCGGCAGCACCCTCAGCGGTTTTAAAATACGGCGCCGTGACTTCTGCGCCGTCCGGGAATCGCTTCTTGGCCCAATCCCCCACTTCCCTGCCTGCATTGAATATAGCCTCTCTGACAGGGTCGATCTCTGGCTTCATGGCCTTGCGATATAACGCGTACCAAAGATTCAAGGAGCACTGCTTGCCCTTCAGGTACTGCGACTTTGAAATTTGGAGCGGTTGCTGCGTCATGCCACACTAATACCTTTGTCTATTGAGCATCGCCAGCAGTTTGTAGCCTTTGCTTTGTCATCTTCACGGCTTCTTTGAGAGTTTTGTTAGTTAGTAATGTATCAAGCATGCACCAGACCCGTTGTGCCCTCCATCCTTTGCCTGCTTCGATATTATGATTTTCTGGTTTTATTTCTGGCCCAAGTGTGTAAAGAAAATGTGGCATACCTCTCCTGTCGTAACTTTTGGGAATTTCCGGGAACTCCTTATCAAGATACAATACTGTTTTGACATTTTCGACATGGCGGATTGATTGAAGTTTTCCTTTGTAACGAAACCCTAAGTAATTCATTGGTTCAGAGGGCCATCCTCCCTTGCCTCCAACGGGGTGAAAATATCTGTCTCTCTTCTTACAAATATCAATCCATGAAATTTTCCACCCTTCGTGTGTATCGTTGCCAAGGGACACAACATAGACAAGATTTGATAATGGGTCTCTCATAGTAATTATACCTTTTAAGTATGAGATATATTGTTCAAGTAGGTGTTTTTCGAAGTGGCCGTTTCTGATTTGTGCTTCCTTCGCCAGTCCGATGACTGTTTTCCACGACATTCCCGTTACTGGAATGTCGCAAACATCATTCATGTAGCCCGGTAAACTATCAAGCTGAACTTTATCATAGGATGAAAGAATACAAATCAATGACTGTTTTACTTCTTTTAAAGCCTGACGTCCGGCGTATTTTCTTAATTGAACATTCCTATCAGGAAGTACATGACCTTTTTTGGCTTCAATGACACACATAAATTTTCCCGGAACAGTAATCTCTAGGTCTGTAAATCCTCTATCTATATCGCCAAATCTTTGTAGGGCTACATTCGCCTCTTCAATATGGCCTTTATAACCTAAATGGTTGCAAAAGATGCGGAGGAGATTTTCACTATTGGCAAGACACCATCCCAAGCCATAGGTCATATCGTCTTCTTTCGTCCCCAGTAGATCAAAAACTGTCTGCACATTTTTTGTGCCTATGCGAAGGGATTTCATTACCGTTTATCCTCCACTTTTGAAAGGCTATCAAATAGATCAGGTTGTACGTATCATGCCAAATTAATAGCACAACATCGCAGGCCAGCGTAGTTATTTATGGCTACAGGCCGCCCAATTTCATCGCCGTTACTGTACCTTTAATCCGCTTTTCTTCTTTCAAAAACTGGACCAGGCTATCGACGATGTCGTCATGCCGCGCATTTGGGAACTGCAGAAATTCATTGCGGAAAGCTTCTAGCCAAGGCGCTTGGCGGGGTAAAAACACCTGACCACTTTCGACGATGGCAGACACAGTAGATGCGCGCGTACCTTTATCGCCCTCGGGCCTAATGGCGGTTACGCGGTTCATTGTCGGTCCGCGGAGGCGGTATACTTCTTGGTAGAGCGACGTGCCTGAGGCGGAGTCTTCGAATAGTAGATCGATGCTCGGATACTTTGCCGCAACCTCATAAACGGCCTTTTTGAGTTCGGGATATATCATTTTTTGTCGGAAGACATCGACAAGAAAATAATTTCCATGTTTGATTTGCCAAATGGTAAATACATTATAGTCATTCCGCTCGCCATCCTTCTTGGCAGTATCTATGCTCATGACGTAACTTTCGCCGTTTCGGAATACAGGCAGAGCATCGTAGATCTTGAACCATTCCCATTTAAAGATTTCGCCCTGCTCCGGCACGGGGCGCTGTAGGTACTGTGCAGAAAATAGAAAACTGCCCATGCTGGCTTGCGTTTTTCTGAGGCTTTCAAGGGACTCATAGGCGGGATGTAGAACATCGCCCGGACTGCGGCGCCAGAGGATTTTGGAGCCGATGGGGATCTCTTGTTCGACTTCCGCGATAGCGGGCAAGCTTAAGACGGTCCAGCCGCCCTTTTCAAGTAAATGGCCCGTCAAGTCATCTAAGTGCAGGCGCTGCATGACGAGAATGATGCAGCCATCATTTTTATTATCCAAGCGTGAGGAGACAGTGTTTTCAAACCTGTCTATCACTTCCTGTCTTTTCGAAGGCGAGAGCGCGTCGTCCGCCTTAAGCGGGTCATCGATAATAATCATATCACCACCAAGGCCGGTCAAGGGGCCGCCAAAAGACGCCGCCCGACGGAATCCGCCAGCCGTCATTGTAAAGAGAAACTCGGTGTTCTTACTGGCGCTGATCCGGGTCCCTGAGAAAAGATCGCGATAGAAAGTCGATTGCATGATTTCTCGACAATTGCGAGATAAGTCACCGGCAAGTCCGTCGCCGTAACTTAAGCAAAGGAGCCGCAAAGTCGGATCATGCCCGAGGAGGAAGGCCGGGAAAGCTACCGAAGTACAAACCGACTTCAAATATCGCGGTGGCATGTTGATGATTAAGCGTTTAATTTTGCCGGTCATGCAGAGATGTAAGTGCCAGGCGATGGCATCAATATGCGGGCCATGTAAATATAGCTTGGCTGGTTGCAATACCCTCTGGCTTTTTCCGATGAAGCTGGCCAGATCGGTACGGAGTGCAGCATCAAGAATGCGCTGATCAAATTTCATTTTTATTTCTCCTCTGCGCGGCGATTTAGAAGGCTTTGTATAATATCAATATCTTCTTCACGCAGTTGGTCCATCGTTTGGCCATTGCCGCCATCAAGGCCGATAAGCCGTGCTATCAGCACCAGGACTTCGCGCGCGGCATGTCTGTCGCCTGCAAGAGATCGATTTATAAGCGCTTTAATGAAAGCATCTTGCTTACTAATCTTCATTTCCTGACCGCCTTCTTTCACTTTCACCTTTCTGCTGAGTTCACGCAGAAACGTATCTTTAATGTTTGCAACGCGTTTTGGGCGGCCTTTCGTATTTCCGGACTGCCCAGACTTGAAGCGGCTGTGGACGGGCGTCTTACCGTAGCCGACGGTATATTCTTTGTTTTCGTTATTGCTGGTCATTTTGCTTCTCCGCGGATATTTGATTGAAGGTTTTTCCGCTATCGGCGTGCACGGCATCCTGGCCGGTTAGCTTTTGCCAGCGCCGGATTGCCACATCAACATATTGAGGCTCTAGTTCGAGCAGGCGCGCCCGGCGGCCTGTTTTTTCTGCGGCAAGGATCGTCGTGCCGCTACCGCCGAAGGCATCAAGTACAATGCCGTCGCGCTTAGAGCAGTCTAAAATAGCATCGGCGACGAGCTGGACGGGTTTGACAGTCGGGTGCGCAGCCAGATCTTCTTCGCGTCCGGCGTGAAATGTATTTTGACCGGGGTAATGCCATACGTTGGTGCGATATCTTCCATGCTGCCCGAGCTGAATATTATTTATGTGCGGCGCAGTCCCATTTTTATAGACAAAAATGAGTTCATGTTGCGAGCGGTAAAGGCTGCCCATGCCGCCATTATCCTTTGTCCAGACGCATATATTTTTATGCTCACTAAAAACAGCGCGCCCGGCGGCGGAGAGCTCGCCGACGTGACGCCAGTCCATACACACAAAATGGATGCTGCCATCTTCAGAGAAGGAAGCCATGCGGCGAAGAACGGTCGTGAGGAACCCGGTGAATTCACCCTCGTTCATTTCGCCGCTGGCCATGGAGAATTCATCGTGCTGTACCTTACCAAGGCCGCCAATGTTTTTTACATATAAATTATAGGGGGGATCACTAAACACGACCTGAGCGAGGGATCCATCCATAAGCCGCACATAATCTTCTGGCTTTAGAGCGTCACCGCATAAAAGCCGATGCTTGTTGCCGAAGAGCCACAAATCGCCTAATTGGCTTACAGGCTCGGGCTTGAAGAGTCCGTCGGTGTCGTCAGCGGCGTCGGCTTCTGGAGATTCGCCTAGTATAATTGTGTCAATCTCTGCTATTTCAAACCCGGTAATGGTCAAGTCCAACGTGGAGTCAAACTCTAAGAGGCCTTTGAATTCATTCTTGAGAGCCTCTATGTTCCATTCGGAAAGTTCGGAGAGTTTATTGTCGGCGATACGAAATTCGCGGACCTGAGCCGGCGTCAAATGCGTGATGCAAATAACCGGCACTTCTTTTATGCCGATCTTTTTTGCGGCATCAATGCGGGCCTGGCCGATGACGACTGTATTATTTTCATCTACCAGGGGAGGCACAATGAAGCCATACTTATTAATACTTCGCCCAATCTGGTGAAGCTGCTTGTCGCTGTGCTCGCGAGGGTTGTTCGGATAGGGTTTTAGCGTGTCGATATTTATGTAAGTAATATGTAGGTTTTGCATGACATCCGTTCCTTGTGTGAACCGGAACCACGCGCAATAAAAAACGCGGCCCCGGATGTTTAAATCCTTGGACCACGCTTGCTTCACCGAAGGGCAATGGACGTTCTTTATTATTTAAAGGGCTGCGCTATCCCAGATCCGCTTACCCGCTGGCTGTTGGCGCGCCCAGCGCACACAAATTCCAGAGAACGATTAATTATAACATACTTTTTAGATTTTTCAACGAAGGGCTCACGCTAATTTTTCGAGAGCAGTTTTAACGTCTATTTTCAAATGCTTAGCAATCTCAAGAAATTCAATGACATCCAGCCGACGCTCGCCGCCTTCAAGCTTGGCGACGAATGATTGGGGCTTACCCAGCTTTTTGGCGAGGGCGGTCTGCGTCATGCCAGCTTTTTCGCGGGCCTTGACCAGGAGGGCGCATAGTTTCGACTGTTTCTCCGAATGTATGGTCTTTTTCAAAGGATCGAGCGCTTTTCCAGTTGATAACGTCTGCAACCAGAGTTAATCCTGTATTGGGATTATCCCAAAAAGGGATAATTATATGACAAGGTTAATGAAATGCTCGTCTGGCAACAATTGGCACCATCGCGCTCTGCAACAAGGGCTGGCCGCAGTACTCCCAAAAGCCCCCAAAAGAGCCCGGGCTTTACTGGATTAAACTTGAGGATGGGCGCACTTATATCGGGGAAGCGGGCAACTTGCACCGCCGGCTGTATGAGTATCGCCGCCCTACAAAAGGCAACGAGCAGGAGTATCGAATCCATGAAGCGTTGATCTCGGCGCGGACGGCAGAACTCTGGATTTACACGGATGGCGATATGTCTAATAAGACTACCCGCTGCAGGCTGGAAAGAGGAGAAATCGAAATGGCCCTAAAAGGCGGGATGCAGCTCCTCAACAACGACGGCCCGGACGATGCTGCGCACCTAGAAGCTAAAGTCAGATTTCATGAAAAAGAAGCCGCCGCCGCCCGGGCCAAGTTGGCAGCTCTCCAAAAATAAGCTGCTTTTATTCCCAGCTGATCATTTTTAATTCCCTGAAACTTTGAAAAAATTCCCTGATCTTTTTG
>PLXM01000097.1 GCA_003153235.1 Rhodospirillales bacterium | reverse complement strand
CAAGTATTTTTGCGTTCAGCGCTTCTGTTATAAACGTTTTCGCAGTAAAATATCTAGAGGTTTACGGTATAATGGTTAAGGAAAAGAACTTAGCCTGAACCGCGCAAAAAGCCAAGGGGTAAAAGCTGTGGTGCGTTTGATAGACAGAGATGATTTAAGCGATGCAGGAGGGCGCTTGAGCCGCGCCTTGCGCAAATCGACTCTGACATCCCTGCAATCAGCTTTTTTATCCGCCGTTTCCGGCGCGGAAAAAACAATAGCGACGGAAGTGTTGAATCATTTTCATCAGGCCTCACGCAGACTGCACACTAGTGAAAATGCATTTAACAAGCGTGCAAGGCCTGTAAACGCAGGCCCCAGCATCATGTCGCATCTGCGCAGTCCCGAACACTTCGTGGCCATGCGTAGTTTCAGCGCTGCAAAAGAAGCGCTTCTCGGCATCAATCCCGAGATCGGCCAGCGCATTGTGAGCCTGGTGCAGGCCGGAAATTCTCCCAAATCGCGTCGCCTGCGCTACTCTCCTCCAACAGCCGCTTTGTAATTTTATAATTACGTTAAGCCTGCAATTATTATTTTATTCTTATTTTTTATAGATTTACGCAACTTTATTAAAGTTTGCGTGTTTTTTTTGTGGCGGCTTTTTTTGTTTTGCCTAGAATCAAACGGCTTAAGCAAAACCCAAACCCAAAAAAAGAGGAGGCATTCACATGGAAAACAAGCCAGTGCAAAAAAAGCCGGTTAAGAAGCCAGCAGCTCCAAAACTCTAATCATTACTGATTAAAAGTTTTTGAAAGAAACGCCTCGCAAGAAAGACCCTGCGGGGCGTTTTTTCATTTCAGTTTGTTCAAGAGCTGCTCGCGCGTTGTGTCATCAACAAAAGCTTCCTCAATAGCGTTGCGCGTGATGCGCTTCAGTTCGTCGTCGCTGAAGCCGAAATGTTTTTGCGCAATATCGTATTCACGCCCGATACTGGTGGAGAAAAATGTCGGGTCATCACTGCCCAGCGTTACTTTCAGTCCGGCATCGAAAAACTTGCGCAGCGGGTGCGCGGCATAGTCTTTAAAGGCATGCAGGCAAAGGTTGCTAGACACGCAGACTTCCGGCACGGCGTTGATTGCCAGCAGCTCCTTCATAAGTACCGGATCTTCGATCGCCCGCACCATATGACCAAAACGGCGTATTTTTAAAATATCACGCGCAGCACGCACACTCTCCGGCCCCGCGGCTTCGCCCGCATGCGCGGTGCGGTGCGGCAGACCTGATGCGTCAAAAGCCGATTTAAAATCCGCTGCCGTATACGCGTTTTCATCTCCCGCCATGCCGAAAGCCGTCACCAAAGGGTGAGGGTGGTCATGTGTGATCTTGCCGACTTTCAGCGCTGCCTCCGGCCCATAGTGACGCACGCAGGTCGAAATCAGCCGCATCTCTATTCTATTTTCCTTTTTTACTTTCTCATAGCCCTGTGTAATGGCGTTCAGCATTTCAGCGTACGTCAGTCCGACCTGCGCGGCATGGTCCGCCGATATATGTATCTCGGCATAGATACAGCCTTCATCGGCGGAGCGTTTCAGGTAGTCATAGGTAATGTCGGTATAGTCCTGCGCGGATTTCATGACGGAGGTTGCCTGATCATAGGCATGCACGAAAGCGATCAGGTCACCGCGGGCAGTCCCGTCACCCTGCCAGTTGTAGCTGCCCTCTTTAATGAGCCCCGGCGGGGTTTTGGTTTTATTGCGCTCGGCGAGATGCGTCACCATCGCAGGCGAGATCGTTCCTTCAAGGTGGACGTGAAGATCAACTTTCGGGACGCGGGTCATGCGGTGTTGTTACACAGCCTCGAGGATCGTCGCGATGCCCTGACCGCCGCCGATGCACATGGTGGCGAGAGCGAATTTCTTGCCCTCGCGCTTCAGCAGGCTGGCTGCTTTTCCGGTGATGCGCGCGCCGCTGGCGCCGAGCGGGTGGCCAATGGCAATCGCGCCGCCGTCAAGGTTGATCCTGTTCTCGTCGAGCTTCAGCTCCTGAATGACGGAGAGTGATTGCGCGGCAAAAGCTTCATTGAGTTCGATAATATCGATGTCGCCGACGGACAGCTTCGCCCGCTCCAGCGCCTTCTGGGTGGCGGGAACGGGGCCGATGCCCATGATCTCCGGCGNNCAGCCGGAAACGGCGATGGATTTGATCCGCGCCAGAATCTGCATGCCATGCGCCTTGGCGAATTCTTCTGACGTTATCAGTGTAGCCGATGCGCCGTCAGTTAAAGGTGATGCTGTGCCTGCTGTGACCGATCCCGTCTGGTCAAAAGCCGGTTTCAACCCGTTGAGCGCTTCAATCGTTGTCTCCGGACGGATGCAGCCGTCTTCCGTAACCTGTTTGCCCGAAGGTGTCGTCACGACGACAATTTCATCTTTCAGCTTGCCCGCCGTCCGCGCTGCCGTGGCTTTCTGCTGCGACTTCAGGGCAAAGGCATCCTGCCTGTCGCGGCCGATGCCATATTTTTTGGCAAGGTTTTCGGCGGTTTCACCCATGCCGATATAGGCCTGCGGGTAGTTCTTGACGAGCGCCGGGTTGAGGAGGGGGTTAAACCCGCCCATCGGTATGCGCGACATGGACTCGACGCCGGCGCATATGAATGCATTTCCCGCGCCCATCTGGATCGCGCCCGCCGC
>PLXM01000251.1 GCA_003153235.1 Rhodospirillales bacterium | reverse complement strand
GTTGTACCAGAATCCGGAAACAGGCGGGACTCTGGTTGTTAATACATACTGCACCTATAACTAACCATATGATAAATATAGAATCTTTTCTAAAGAAAATCACATTTATCTAAAATGTGATACAATGTAGAGATATGGGTTCTTGCTTTAGGAAACGCTGTTTGCCGGGGTGTCAGGGTGCATGCGTAAGCTAAGTAGATTACGACGGTTTTTGATTCTGTTCGTGTTCGTCGTTATCCCGCTCACGGGATACTTGACCATGAGCCACGTAAAAACCTGTCAGGCTCAATGTGCTGGCTGCGGCGTCGGGGCCTGTATCGCACCGAATACTCTTGCCGCTGCATTTGACCAAGTTTATTTCGGAACTATCGCCCCGGGACTGATAAGGGCGTCTCAGATAATGGACGTCTACCTTCAAACTGCCGTCAACCAGTTTGATAGTGTGATGGGTCGGGTTATGCCTTGGGAAACACAACAGCTGACGGACTGGTTTGATACTTTCTGGTTTTACAATCTCCAGCCCGCCATGCAGGACATGGGCCGCGAGCTGACCTCAGCTGATGTCGAGCAGACTTTTTCGTTGGGATCTTTTGTCGATGCGACAAATGTCGACCGTTGTTTGGCCAGTGACCCAAATTGCCTCAAGCCGTGCCCGCCTGATGAACCTAATTGCACCGTAAAGCAGATACTCGATCTTAAAACAAATGCGCTGAAAGCCATCAGCACTCAGGAAACCCTGGAAGATATGGGCTTGGAGGACCAGCGGACCGTGCGCCCCACTGGCGGCGTTTGTACCGCCGCGACAATGATGGGTAACATGGAGCGCGCTACCGGCTTCAGTGATGCTTACAACGCTGCGTCAGCTGCGGGTAAGCTGTGGCGCTCGGCAAACAACTATAATATGCCCTCCCATGGCGGATTTGCGTTGGACATGAGTTTTCGGTGGCTGAATTACGATCCCCTCAATAATCCGCAGGGCTTTGTCGGGTTCTGGTGCAATCCGTTCTATAATAACGGCTCCACGACCCTTGGTTCTCCAAACTTTGGCGCTGCCGGCTGCATTGTGCCGGGAAAATATGTAGGCAAAGATGTCGATGTCGCAGGCATGGTTTTCGCGCAAGACACTATCAACTTCACGTCTGGTGCAAACCCGGCCTGTACTTCAAAGTGCAATGGACCAAATGGTTATAATGATCCACAGTGTATTGCTAACGTCAATAACTGCACGAGTGACAACAAAACAAATCTCGATGAGATGATCACTAATCTTGCAGAGCCTTTTGCGAAAGACCCTGTGACGGCAGACCCGAACCATGGGGGCAAGGCAGCCCTTCTGGCAAGTGTGTCTTATAAAACAAAACGGCAGATCGTTTATGACGGTCTCGACTATGTTATCTCCAGGCGCGTGCCTGCAGGGCTGAATTATACCCCGGAGAAGATGAGCTCGCTGGAGGACGGTCTGACCATCGGACCGCCAGCAGCGAAAAGCTTTGTGCAGCTCCTGACGGAAGTTCGTGACCTGACCGGTGAGGGCTCTAACACGGGATGCGGCGGAGTCGGAGGGCAGCCCTGCGCATCGCCAGACCCTAGCCGTGAAGAAATACTCAGAGCATTAATAACCCAGCGTTTCCGCAGCGGGCAATATTCTCTGAGCCAAATAGATGAGCCGGAAAATAACGAACGGGAAATGGTGATTCAGCAGGCATTGCAGCTTATGCAGATGAGCGACCAGCTTGATATCATGGACCATGAGATGCTGCTATTGGCATCTCAGGTGAGCACCGAGGTTGAACACGAGCATGCGCTATACCCCGCAGCTGAAGGAGCGCCCCTGCAATGACAAAAGAAAAAGCACGGCGCGAAGGAGGATTCCGGGGCCTATCCCGTCTTTGGGGGCGTAAATCCCTTGCCGCCATTTTTCTGGTCATGTTCCTTCTGGGGTATAACATGACGACGTCGCAGGTTCAGCAATGCAACGCGCAGTGCGCGATGGTCAATGGCGCGCCTAGTTGCGGCGCTGTCGCGGGCGGGGTGTTTACTACGCCTGGCGGCTCTACATGCCCCGTTGTTGCCGGATGCAACGCCTCTTGCGAGCCGACCAATACAGCAGTCGATCTGGCTTTCTTCATGGCTATAGACTTTCATTCACAGATAGTCGCTGCTGCGGGCGCGATGGAAACGTGGCTGTTCAATTACGTGGATCAGATCATGCAAAGCGAATACGACCAGGTCGTATGGATGGAAGACTCGATGATAGATTTCTGGAACACGATGTGGTCTTATAACCTTCTGCCGGGGCTGCAGGGCATGACGCGCCAGCTTAATATTGACCTGTCCCAGCAGGCGTTTCTCATGCAATCAAATGCCGATGCCACCACGATGATGGAAATTGACCGTGCTCTCAATAAGCACGAGATTACTGACAATGGCATCAGCCCGGGAGAACAGATTTGCGTGGCGGCGACATCGGCAGGGGGTTTTACCCGTGTTGATGGTCTTGCCCGCCTTATGCGCCAGGCTTGGGAAAACGAAAGCATGGCGGGAGGATTGAATACCAAAGTTATAGGTGTGGCGCAAACGCCTAACCCCACTTCTTCTTCTTCGGTTAGTGGTAGGGCGCAGCTTTATAAAGATTACTATAATATTTTTTGCGACCCGAATGCCAACGGCGGGTATAATAAGTGCGGAGCATCTGCAGGCATCAATCCGCCTCTTTATAATGCGGATGTGGAGCCGATAAAATATATTTTTAACAACCTGACAATTCCCGTTGATACGCTGGACAACCCCGCGGAAGGGCAGGATGTGTCAATCGCTGTCCGTGACATTATTAACAACATGGTCGGCACGCCGTCAGCCGATCCGATATTGCCGAAAGCTCTTTCGGGGCCCGAGGGGGAGGAAGTTTTCTTGCAGCGCCGTTCTTATCTGGCGCGTTACGCAGCCATCCGATCTGTACCGGATATGATCGCAGGATGGCGGATGCCGGGCAGCACGTCGCCGAGCACGGGCAGCACGCTCGGCCAGTTTGTTTCCGATTTGCGCTCAAGCTCGGGCGTTACTATCAACAATATTTCCAAGAACCCCAGTTACAGAGAAATCATGCACGCGCTGTCTGTCGAACGTTTCAATAGTGGAAACTATGCTGCAGAAATGATGACAGACCCCAACAAAGTGCAAATGGAAAAATTGAACCTGAGCGTCTTTTACCTGATGCAGCTCAGGGACTACTACGAATTGCTTGAAAGAACGGCGCTGACATTGTCTGTGCAGGTTTCTTTACTCTCCGGGGAGCAATTACAGGCTCTGCCGGAAATCCGCAAATCGATGAAACTGCAATAGGGACATGGGAATATGATGAAAGGGCAGCATATTCTTTTTTCTAAACACGGGTTGACGCGGCGGGCGTTGGCGGGAGTATGTTTTGCCTTTTTACTGATGGCATCGCCTGTCAAAAGTTTTGCACAGTGTGAGGCGAATGGAGTGGCAGGTGCAGAGGTGGGTGTCCTGATAAACGCTCAGGACGCTGCCATATTGAACCCGCCCTGGGGGCTTATACCGGGGACAGAGTGGGGGGGTGTTCCAGGAACGCCCCCTGGAGCCCAGCCCGGAACTCCCGTTCCTGGACTGAGCTGGTATGGTGACCTGACAGCACTTCAAAACACCCTTGGCACGATGGGTCGTGATCAGATCATGGCCAAGTTCAATGAATTCTGGAGTCGATGGGGCGGCGCCTGGCAGGATATGACGAAGCAGCTTTCATCAGCCACCCTCGACCAGAGCCGGGAGCTCGGCAGAATTAATGATGCCGAAAATGAGCTTATGGCGGCACTTGATGAACAAAAAGAAAGGGTGAAATCCCAATCCCTTTACCAGCCCACAGATCAGGCCTGCCGTTTTGATACGACGGCTTTTTCTATGACCCCCAGCCAGCAAACAAGTGCGGCCATGGAAAATGGCTTTGAATGGGACTTTGTGCAGTTGGGTAACAACGAGAAACCGCCCGTTGGAAGCACAGACCCGCTTCTTGGTGCTGCGCAGTATGGCCCTGCCGCCGTACAGGATATCCTTTGGTCGTGGTACCAGACCAATTTCTGCGATTATCTGGCCGAGAATGGCAATGCCGGATGTGCCAATCCTACTTATCCCCAACCTCTTCCTCCTAATGGCCCTTATCCTCCTCCGGGGCCGAACGACCCCAATATGCAGATGAATGCTGACTTGGATGCCCTGCCCAGTGACATGCTTTTCTCACAGTTCACGATCGACATATTTAACCCTGTTGCACTACAGGCGATGAAGCAGATGATGTTTAATATCACGGGATATAAGGTTCCCGATCCGATGCTGCCGGGGGCCATGAGATCCGTATCTGGCATGGATCAGACGCTCGTCCGGCGCAGATATATTACCCAGATGGATGCTGTGGGATCTCTACTCTACTCCCTGATGGCGGATCGCATGCCGGGACCATTGGCGCCGGACATATATAACCTGCGTGTCATAAACTCTGCAGTTCCGCCTAATATTTTGTACAGTGTATTTATGGCTTTTGCACAAATATTGCCCGGTATGCCGGTCCCGACGGCTTGGGTGCAGGCAATTCCGCCGCTGTTTATGCAGCAGGCATCCCCTACGCCGAGCCCGCGCGAGATCCGCCAGTCTATTATAGAGCAGTTNNTTATGATAACCCGTCGACAATCGGACAAAAGGAAGTTTACCTCAAAGCATATAGCCTGGTGATGCTCAATGAGATGATCTCGAAACAGGAGAGAATCTCCAATGCTTATGCGATTGAGACGTCGAACATACTCAGCCATACGGCAGGCGTCCTTGCCAATACACACAACCAGCCGGTTCAGTAGGAGGGGCGGCATATGAAGAGGGACAGGACAGACAAGAGATTTACTAAAGGGCCTTTCCACCTGTTGTCGTTGGGGGCGCTGACGTTTGTGCTTTTTCTGGGGCTTCTCTCTCCTCAGCCGGCAGCAGCGCAATGCGAACCAGCGTCTGATACGGCTGCGCCGTTGAATACACTGATCGCCGATGACGTCGACACCCTCAACCTGCTGATCCAGCAGGAAGAGAGCTTCATGGGTAACCTCATAGATACGGCACTGGGGATGAATATCATCAACGAGCCGCCATTGAACCCTAACCCGCAGACCAATCCTGGAGGAGTTATTGAGTTCGAGCTGACCTTCGTCAAGAATGTCGAGAAAGCACTTAACGACTGGGCCTCCTTTAAGTGGCAGCCGAAAATAATGCTTATGACGCAGGAGCTGCATGTAGCGCAGGTGGATCAGACCTATCGTCTTGGTCAGCTTATCGATGCACAGGTCATGGCTCAGCAGCAGAGCCGCATAGCCAATCATATAAATGATGCCCAGCGGCGCTACGAACCTTCAGAACTTGCCTGTGAGATTGATTCGACCGGGCCGGCGCTGGCCCACGTCTTCCAGATATCGCGTGCGATGAACCGCACGTTTGCTATGGATGATGCGCCGCGCCATGAAAACTCCAGCCAGTCTAACTATGCGGCGAACAGTGGTACGCCATCCATATCCGCTGAAGGGAAGGGAAATGAGATCAGCAGCACATGGGATGAGTACGTTAAATATTTCTGCGACCCTACGATGGGCGATCAGGGCTGCTCATCGCCTATACTTCCTGCACCTCTGGCGGGGAAGCATAAAGATATTGGTGCGCTTTTATGGGGACCGCAGCAAACGATCGACCCGAATGATCCGAACAGCGTGAGGATCATGGAGTCGGCGCTGCGTTATGTTATCGATCCCCTGGCATCAGATCCCATCCCGCCGAAAGCGGCATCGACCCCCGCCGGTCATACAGATCTTTTAATGCGTCATGCCGAGCTGGCCTACGTTAATACGATCTACAATGTGCTGGGTTCGATGCTGAGTGAGCGTATCGGAGGCAGCGGCGTTGATGTGCAGCAGATGGAAGCTGCCTCCGGCATTCCGCCGCAAGATACATTGCCAGGCGGGCCCGAAGGCGCCAGTTACCGCGAACTTCAGGAAACAATGACACGTGACCGGTTTAACAATCCCGAGTATCTGGTACGGCTCTTGGGTGACCCGTCGCAGGTCATGCGTGAGCAGACGACACTCAATGCCATACGCCTGCAGACAATGAATGATATCTTCCGCCGCTCGGAGGAAAGACTGTTTAAGGAGTCAGCAGAGTACGGCCGCGATCTTAATGAGCAGATACCTCAGTCGGCGGCCAAAGTAATACCTATGAAATAGGAGCTGACGGCGTAGATAGGGGCCGATTCTGAATGTTCCATTCAGACAGTTAGTTTTTATCTATTATGAAATATAATAACTTTCTTTAACCATCTGTTTTATATGGACTTTTCATTGTTTTAGAGAATCTTCCCCTCGACAGAAACGTCGGCGGTCTTTACTGTCTGTTTTAAACATAAAACAGTATGGAAGGGATCCCGGGCAGATCATGCGGCTTACTTGGTCAAACCAGGCAGATATTGCTGCCGCTCTCCATGACGCGCATCCTGAAATGGATCGTTTGTC
>PLXM01000166.1 GCA_003153235.1 Rhodospirillales bacterium | reverse complement strand
GGCCAGAAGCAGGACCAGATCGCCGGCAGCATCGAGGAATATATTGAACCGGAGCGCTCAGAGGAAACCTGATAGATGAGTCCCGCCGTCGGCCTGTTTTTTGACGTTCTTATCCTCGTGGCGCTGGGCGTCACGATTTTTTACTGCCTGCGTCTCTCCCGCCAGTTCGAGCAGATGCGCGCCGACCGTCAGGCTTTCGATGCGCTGATCAAAGCGCTGAACTTCGCCTCCGCGCGCGCGGAAGCCTCCATCCAGTCTTTCAAGGAAGTTGCCACCGGCGGCGGCGACATCCTGCAGGATAAAATAAACAAGGCGCACGCCATGACCGAGGAACTGGAAATCGTGATTGAGGCGGGCGATAGCCTTGCTGACCGCCTTCAGGACCTTGCAGAGAAAAGCGGCAAAGCCGCGGCCGAGAAAAGCCGCAAGGCCCCGACGGATCAGGATGCTGAACCACGGCAGCCGAAACCGGCCGCAGCAGCCGAGACCAAGCATTCCCCGGCGGCAGAGCCGAGACACTCTTTAGCGGCAGAGCCGCGGACCCGTGCCGAAAAAGAACTTCTCGAAGCCGTAAAGGCAAAACAACAGACGTGAGCCTGGAACAATGAACTTTTTTAAGAAATTCAATATATTCACGTTCCTGATGGTGGTTTCCGTCTTCGCCTTCATGCTGAAGCTTATTGATATCGCGCATTACCCGATGCATGTCTCCAACGCCGAGACAGCGCCTCCAGCGCAAAAATTCGAGCCTGTGGCAAACACAGCCTCCACCGACAAACCCGCGCCTGCTGTTGCCACAACAGCCGCGCCGGCGCCCTCCTCCTCCGCACTGACAGCACCTGCAGCAGCAACGCCCGCGGCGGATACAACAGATCAGTCCGCAGCCCCTCCACCGGATGAACAGGGTTTCAGCGCCTCGGAAGTTGAGATACTACAGTCGCTCTCCAAACGCCGCGATGAACTGGACAAGCGCGAGCAGCAGATCAGCCAGCGCGAAGCCTTGCTGAAAGCAGCCGGCGTTGAAGTGGACCGGAAAATAGCCGAACTGAACAAGATAAGGAGCGAACTCGAGGACCTGCTCAACAAGCAGAAAACCGCGGAGGATGAACGCATCAACAGCCTGGTCAAGATCTACCAGAACATGAAACCGAAAGATGCAGCACGGATTTTCGACACGCTCGACATGGATGTGCTGCTGCCGGTGATCGGCAAGATGAGCGACCGTGCGGCATCACCCGTTCTCGCTGCTATGGACCCCGACAAGGCGCGTCAGGTCACGATCAAACTGGCTGAACAGCGCAAGCTGCCGACACTGCCGGATGACACTAAAAAACCGAAGGCCGGCGCCCCCGCCGCCGCGTCGAGCCCGTCAGCGCCCCCGGCTCCTGCAAAACAATAGTAAAAATAACAGTAAATATGTTAATAAACCGCGTGCATATGCTTGTGCCGCATGAAGTTTACTCTTGTTTAATCGTTCGTAGCGCACAATATATTTAACGGGAGGATAACCTTCCTTCAGATTCTCAAAATTGAGGGTGTTGGCCGTGGCCGTAGATAAAAACATGCATATTTTGGTGGTCGACGACTACCAGACAATGATCCGGATCATCCGGAACCTTTTGAAGCAGCTCGGGTTTAACAATGTCGACGAAGCGACTGACGGCAAAGCCGCGCTGGAAAAAATCAGCGCGAAATCTTACGGGCTTATTATTTCCGACTGGAACATGGAACCGATGACCGGCCTCGATCTGCTGAAAAGCATCCGCGGCGGCGGCAGCAAGGTGCCGTTTATCATGGTTACTGCGGAAAGCAAGACCGAAAACGTCCTCGCCGCGCGCGAAGCGGGTGTCAACAATTACATCGTCAAGCCTTTCAACGCCGATACACTGAAGACCAAGCTCTCCAGCGTACTCGGTGAATTTTAACAGATCATTTTCTTCAGCAAGCGGGAAACCCAGTATGAACGCCTTACAACAAGCCGAAGCCGCAAAGCTGAAAGACCGCGCTTACAGCCGCAATGAAGTTATCGAGATCATCCGCTCGGTGATGGGCACGATCGACAAGGATTCCGATGAAAGCCTGAAGCTGCATAACGAGCTCAGCGCGCTTGCCAGCTATATCGAGAACATGCGCTCAGAACTGGCGCAGCTGCGCTCGATCGAGATCAGCCACAACCATATCCCCACCGCGACGGACGAGCTTGATGCCGTGGTCGGCGAAACCGCCAAGGCGACGGGCACGATCATGGATGTGTGCGAAAAAATCGAGAAAATTGCCGGTGAACTGGAGGCACCCGTAGGGCCTGAACTGTCAAACGCCGTCACCTCTATTTACGAAGCTTGCGGCTTTCAGGACATCACGGGCCAGCGCATCACCAAAGTTGTGAAGACGCTAAAACATATTGAAAGCAAGGTATCGGAGATTATCAGCGCCTTCGGCAACATGCACCCGAACGCTGTTGCACCTGTGGTGAAAGAAGAGAAAACCGGCCTGCTCAACGGCCCGCAGCTGAAAGGCCCTGCCTCGTCGCAGGAAGATATCGACAAGCTTCTGGCCAGTTTCGACAAGTGAGTGACGCAGCGCCAGCCTTGAAACCTATTTCTCCGGATGATCTTGTCGCGCTGGATGATTTCACAACCACACATCCAGTCAAGGTTGACCTGGTCTATGCCAAGCCGGACCATCCCGACAACATGTTCAAAACAAAAATCTACCGCCCTGACGCGAAAATGTGGGGACACCGCGAGCTTGTGCCTATCATCCTTGCCGCCGCGAAGATATGCTTTGAAAAAACCGGATGGATATTTGAAATCAAAGACTGCCTCCGCACGTTCGAGGCACAGACGCTGATGCGCGAGACGGATATTGTGAGAGCGCACCCGCAGTGGCTCGAAGAACCGGGGCGCCTTTTGTCACCGCCGGGCGCGGGCGGCCATCCGCGCGGCATGGCAGTGGACATTATCCTCGTTGACAAGAACGGCGATGAAATCGACATGGGCACGCCGTTCGATTTCCTGACGGAAGACCGCAGCAATAATCCCGCCGCCCGCAACTACACGCGCTTTGGCGATGACGAGGGGCGCAACCAGCGTATCCTGCATCACCGGCGCGTGCTGGAAGAATCGATGATGCTGGCAGCGACTGAAGCAGGACGCGAACTGCTGCCGCTGCCTCAAGAGTGGTGGGATTTCAGGTTCCTAAAATCCTACAGCGAGACTTTCGCGCCCATCCGCGACGCCGCTCTGCCGTCAAAAATGCGGATGACAGACCTCTAGATTTTTCCGCGTTTCAGGTCGCGCAGGATAAAGCGCTCCGGCGCAATATACGGCATCAGGCTTTCCGGTACAGGCAAAACATCTCCCGCGATCTGGCTGGCAATGATTTCCCCCGCCAGCGGTGCGCCAGATAGCCCCTGCCCGCCGAAACCGGTCGCAAGATATATATTCTCGAAAAACTTCCCGACAAATTTTTTGCTCCGCCCCTGATGGCCATCGGAAAAACTTTCTACGCACGCGGCATAATCAGGGCACAGCCCCGCCGCGGGCAGGTGATCTGGCATCGATGTGCGGTAACCGGCGCGCGCACCAACGATATCCGCTGCCGTGAAGCCGGGTGCAGGGAAATATTTGTTCAGTTTCTGCAGATTTTCCGCGTCATTTTCAGTGCGCAGCTCCAGCACCGCCGGCTCCTCGCGGTGGAACGTCGCTCCCGCATAATGTATGCCGTTCACCGCAGGTGAAATCGCCCCATCATGGCATATCACCTGATGAATATCTCTTGAGCGCTCATTTTCTTTCAGGTATGTCACCTGCCCGCGCACGGAAACGCTTGGCAGCCACATCATCTGCTTGAACTTTTTACTGTCATATCCGGAGGCAATGATGATCGCATCGGCCTCAAGTTCTTCCAGAAAAGAAACTGCTCTGGAATAAACAGTTTTTATTTTCGGATGATCCAGCAGATGTCTGCACAGCTCCGGCGGCGACAAATAGCCCGCCAGCGGGAAATGCATCCCTGTGCCTTCTTTATATGTCATGAATTCTTCCGGCCAGAAACCGCATGCGGCAAGATCCCGATGCCGTTCCGCCATTTCCTCCGACACGTTCAACTGGACAATGCCGCAGGGCTTCCACGACGGCAGCTTCAAAGCCGTCGCCAGATGCCGCGTAAAGAAAAAGCCGTGCTGGAAATAGACGCCGAGCGGCGAATGGTCGGCAGTCAGTTTGGGATAAACCACGCCGACAGGATTGCCCGATGTTTCCTGCGCTGCCGCCGGCTGGCGGTCGATGACGGTGACGTCATATCCTTTTTGCGCACAAGCATAGGCAGCGGATGCTCCCGCCAGACCAGCCCCTAGTACGATGATTTTCTTATCGCGCCGCAAGGATGGTGTTTTCAGGGAGGCTGACACAGGTGCGGCGGGCATCTGCGCCACCGTCATATCGCGCTTGACGCCAAAACCCTTCACTTTCTCAACCACAAACCCTGCCGCTTCAAGACCGCGCCGTACAGAACCGGCGGATGAAAACGTGGCGAGCGTGCCGCCGGATTTTGTCCGCGCCGCTATCAGCGGAAACAGTTTCTCCTGCCACATATCCGGATTCTTTGCGGGTGAAAATCCGTCCAGATACCACGCATCGAATTTTCCCCTGATCTCGGGCAGCACCTCCGCCACATCACCAAGGCACAGCATCAAGCGCGTTCTGATTGCCGGAAAATACAGGTGATAAAATCCCTGCATCGGCGGCGGATACTGCTCCAGCAGCGGCGCCGTATATTCCTGTAAATCAGGCCAGAAAGAAAAAATCCTCCTCAGGTCGGCAGATATAATCGGGTGCTTTTCGATACTGACATACAATAATTCTCCGTGGGCTTTCGATCTATGCCAGAGCTGCGCCGTGAGCAGAAAGTTCAACCCGGTGCCGAATCCCAGCTCGGCAATATTCATGTTTATCGCACCCTTGTCGTCACCGCAGGCAGCAAAACGTTCCGGTAATCTGTTTTTCTCCAGAAAAACATAATATGACTCTTCCCGCCCCTGTTGCGGCTGAAAATAGATGTCGTCAAACGCCGCGCTGCGCAGCGCGCCGCTATTTTCAGGCCATTGCAAATAGGCCGGTTTCAGTGCCACAATAGACTCTCCCGCGTGAGGTTATAAAATGGCGAATACGCGCCGCGCGGTCAAGGTAGATATAAAGGGTTCCCATGCTGACAACCGAATTACAGGCAGAAGTCGAAAAACACCTCAAACAGAAGATCNNACCTATGTCGCCAAGATCGCAGAGAGCGGCATGGATGTCGAAGCCTGGATGCTGAACTACCTGAAAACAAAGTCCAAACTGCCGGTGCCTGCCGTGTTCTACAGCAACGAGCACATCATCATCATGCAGTTCATCAACCCGCACCACAGCCTTGATGATAAGGGTCACCGCCATGCGGCGGAAGTGCTGGCCGATCTGCACAAGATCCGCACGGACATGTACGGCTTTGAGCGCGACACGCTGGTCGGCTCACTCAAGCAGCCCAACAAGCAGAGTAAGAACTGGGTCGATTTCTTTGCGCAGCAGCGACTGATGTATATGTCCGGCGAGGCGCTGAAGGAAGGCAAGATCGACAAGACCTTCATGAAGCAGATCGAGAAACTGGCCGGAAAGCTCGGCACCTATATCAAAAATCCCGCGCCGCCGTCGTTAATCCATGGCGACGTATGGGGCGGCAATATCCTCTGCGGCAACGGCTGCGTCGCCGCCTTCCTTGACCCTGCAATCTACTATGCCGATCCGGAAGTCGAGCTCGCCTTTATCAAACTGCTGAACACGTTCAACGATTCATTTTTCTCGCGTTATAGCGAGATCATCCCGATCAGGGCAGGCTTCTTCGAAGAGCGCATGCATATTTACAGCCTGTATCCGCTATTAGTGCACACGCGCCTGTTCGGCACATCCTACGCACGCAAGGCACAAAAAATCCTCGAGAAATTTGCTTAAGACACCTTATCTGCAAAAACGGCTTATGAAAGCTTGTCGGAAAAAACACCGACCGTGCGGCGGATGAACGCATCAATATCGTCAGCACCAAACTGTTCAAGCTTGATCTTGTCATCAACGATCAGCGTCGTGAGGCCGTGGCACAGGCTCCAGATTGTGACAGTGAGGAAACGCGTGTCTTCCGACGATGCATCGCGTTTCGAAAGCACGGCCGAGATCAGCGAATAGCTTTTACCGGCCGTCATCGCCAGCGTCGGGTAATTTTTCATGGCCGCGAGTTCGCGGCTGAACATCAGCTGGAACAATTTCTTGTTGGCCACGGCAAAACGTACATAGGCGCCCATCAATTTCTCGATGCGCGCCTGCACGCCTGTTTGTCCCGTGGCCTCTTCAACCATCTTCAGCGCAAGACGCTGGAACCCCGTTTCGGCCACGGCGGCGAGCAGTTCATCCTTGTCGCGGAAATGGCTGTAAGGCGCCGCCTGCGTCACGCCCGTCGCCTTCGCCAGCGTGCGCATGCTGATACTCTCCATACCCTCGCGTTCGAGAATCTCCAGCGCCGACTCAATCAAAGCGCCGCGCAATTCACCGTGATGATATTTTATTTTCTTCTGAGAAAACGCTTCTGCAGCTGAATCCATGAACACCCCCGAAAATGTGATAGCAACTTAACCCCGCTTCAATCTTTACACCGTTTGCTGTGGCGGTCAACTTTTGCGATAGAGGGTGATTCTCGCGTCCTGCGGGGCCAGGCCTCAAAAATGCATATGTAA
>PLXM01000240.1 GCA_003153235.1 Rhodospirillales bacterium | reverse complement strand
TCCTTCCTCCTCCACCACTTTTTTCTCTTTGTTTTCAAGTGTTTAGCTATAGTACCATATTATCCCGCTAAATCGGGCTAATTTCGCACTCGTTTTTTTCGGGACACTCGGAGACACTTTTCACTTCGCCGAGATTCGGGCGGTTGTCTCTGTGAGGGGTACCACTAGTGTCCCTGTTTTTTGCTGAGAGAAAGTTTTTTCTGACTCTCCGCTAGGCGAAGAGTCTAGAAAGAAACTTCTCTCAGTGCAAAAATCTGAGTAATGGAATCTACAGGAAGGCCTATATTTACTAGCTTAATGACACTTTCTTAGAAAGTTTTGTCACATACTTATATCGCCTGAAATCAGTGTTTCAAGTTAAGGTTGTGCGCTTATTGATTTTATTGGACTTTTTGGCTGGTGGATTTTCCGCAAGTTAACGTTATCACGCAGGTGTTTATGTTGAAGGGATGGATTACCTGCAGGTGACGTTCTGAAGCGGGATGACTTCGCCGCCGAGATAGGCACCTCCTAAGGTACCTGCTATTGTCGCCGCCGTTTTTCCATTTCCTTTTCCAGCGAGGCTCCCGATAACCCCCCCGCCTACGCCACCCGCTGCCTTACCTGCAATATTATCATCATTGCACCTTTCTACAACTCTCTGGGCGGAATGTTGGGTCGATTGTGTGCTCGCTGCTCTTTCTACGGACGCGGGTTGTTTAGTTAAATATACACTTGCCCCTGCGGTTGCTCCGACAAGAAGTATGGCACCAAGGACGATTGAAACTGTTTTATAATTTTGCATGATTTTTCTTTCTAGCGTTGAAGGTTTACTATTGTTGGTTAAGGGCTTTCTTGACGTCTGTCTTCTCNNTTCTTAACGTCTGTCTTCTCGTCTTTCACGGCATCTTTTAGCTTGTCTCCTGGCGTACGGCTCTCAAGCTGACGTGCGGCTTTGTCGGGGCCGTTGTGAAGCTCATTGAGAGCGTCGCCGACCTTTTGTGCGGGGTCGCGATTGTCGGGTGCGTTCAGCACGTAGTAACCGATGACAGCAGCGATAAGCCCGACGACAATCGCTGGGACCAGTTTTCCATTAAAGTTCATTTGTATAATCCTTTTATAAAGTTAAGCGCGAGGTGCTCTGCCCTGAAAGGCATGTACGAGAGCGGCAATGACGGACAGTACGATAAAGACGAAGAACAGCAAGCGTGCTGCTTCCACCGCCGTTGCTGCGATACCGCCGAAGCCGAAGACGGCCGCAACAAGGGCGATGACTAGAAACGTGATTGCATATTGAAGCATTTTTTTATTCCTTGAATGTTGTTAGTGGTTGAATTCGATCGTGACGCGGCGGTTAGGCGGCATCCTGACGTTATCAGCGGTGGGTACGGCCAGATGCGTCTCGCCATACGCCTTTTGATCTATTATCGACGCTTTCACGCCGCGATTTGTAAGCTCTTGCGTTACAGCCGCCGCTCTTCTTTCAGATAGCGCCTGATTATAAGCAGAGGTGCCGGGCGTGCTTGCATAGCCAGATACGGTCACCGCCGCAGGTTCATATTTCTGGATGTCCTGCGCAACGTTATCCAGTACCTTTTCTTCGTTCACCGGCACGCTTGACTTATCGAAGCCGAACTGAACGGTGTAAGTCGATGTGGTTGGCGCGGGTGCAGGCGCCGCTGCAACAGCTTTTGGCGCTTCCGTCACGATCGTTTCTGTTGTGGCAGCAGCAATAGGTGCCGTTCCGACGCGATAAACCTGGCATCCCTTCATGACATAGCCTTCCGGAGGTGCGACGTAGTTCTGGCACTGCTCGCGGTCCAGGTTGTATTCGAGAAAGTGGCTCCATTCGTTGTAATGGGCCTGAATTTCTGCCGGGGTTACATCATAATAGACGAGTGAGCCCATTTCCTGCTGTGCCGTTGCAGGTGTGCTGGAGAGCGCCATGATGCCCATGCAAAGGGCAAGGCAGGTAGGAGAGAGGATGAGTTTCTTTTTCATTTGATATGTCTTTCAAAAAGTGGGGCTGCGAATGCAGTGTATATTCAGTATGACGAAGGGTAGATAAGGATGCGATACGGGATGCAGGCTGTAGCGTAAGGACGACATAAGGATGGCTATTCCGCGTTCTTCTTCTCTTCTTCCGCAACGACAATCTCGTGTGAAACGATCGATTCGGTGGAAACAGCGTCATCGTTGAGAAGTTTAGTGGCAACCGTTTCATAGCGTTCGCTGAGCTCCTTAATGGCAACCTCGCTTAAGTTCTCAATGCTTATGAGCTGATTGTTGGCACCTTTCAGCGCCCCGATGATTTCGTTGAGCTTCATCTGGATGGCGAGCGTGTCTTTGGTTTGTGTCCGTACTAGCAGGAAGACCATCACGAGCGTTATCGTAGCACTACTTGTATATAAGATGGCCTGCCAGTTTGCGGAAAACTTCATGAAGGGCCCGGCGCAGAGCCATAGAGCGAGAAACACAAGCACGGCTTCAAGCGCCCAGGGGCTGCTAGCCCATTTGATCCAGCGACCCGTCAGTGTTTCAAGCATGCGGGTATCTTTTTTATGAGGTTGATTCATGTACATCCTTTAAAAGAAAAGGCCCCCGGTGATTAAAACCGAGGGCCTTTGATGGGCTATCAGTTTAATTAGCGACTGATTTCTTGAAGTTATTGAACTGAGCTGTCTGATTTGCCGTCAGCTTGAAATCAAGATCATGTTTTTTCTTGACCATCTGTAAATCATCATAGTCAAGTGCGGCAAGACTGCCTCCCATGCCAAGCGTCTTGTCGAAACCGACGATGATCTGGCTTACATCGGAATTACGAAGATAAATATTTTCGATGCTGGCAACTTTCTTACCGTTATTATCGAGGACATCACCCTTCAGCAGCTTGCTGACGCTGGTGCTGCCTGTTGGGATGACCTTTGCCTTTGCCCAGTCTCTCTGGTCATAGGAGAAGTCAGCGGCATGGGCGATCATGTCGGATGATAGAGCCATCGTGACTTTGCCGTCGGAATCTTCCGTCACAGTTTTATCGTACTCAAAGGCCGCGACCTTTTTGCCGATGCCAAGGGTGCCGTTATCGGAGACAACGACGAGAATGGCTTTGCCGTTCTTGTCGACGATGATGTCCTGCACGGTGGCAACTTTTTTACCATCTGCATTCACGAGGGGCTGGCCGATCAGTCCGTGCGCCATGAGACTGCGGTGGATCAGGACAGGCTCAAGGTTGGATGAGTCTTTGCCGATAAAGAATGCCTTGATATCGCCGGCGGTGTCCACGATGGCGTCGTTGGCTTTGTTGAGGCCGCTCTTGACGTCACTTATGACGGCATTGTCTTTGGGGGCTGCCGGGGTCGTCGAAATATCGGCCGCGTGGGCGGTGAGGGACATCATAAGGGCTAATGTGGAGACAACTGTGACTGTATGAAACTTCTTCATATTGTTTTATCTTTCTTCTTGTGTGTATGCGTGACCCTTTATAATTTTTTCATTACGGGTTGCGTATAAAGGTTATAGGCGATACAAGATAAGGATGCGATGCGGGATGCGGGCTGGCGTGTAAGGACGGTGTAAGTTTATTGCCGCCTTGTTTACCCCTTACATCATCCTTATGCCACAGCACATATGGTGTATTGTCCCCTTATCTGGTGAATGCCATGCTGTACGTCTGCTGCAGTACGCGGCTATTAACCCCCGAAAGGCTTATATATAATGACAAATAGAATAAAATATCTGCTCGCTTCTACAGCTATCCTGACCTGTATACTGTATGCAGCGCCCTCTTATAGCGATACGGTCGTGCGCGAAACCGTCACCGAATCACCCGGTGGAACAATCGTAAAAAAGACGGTCACCACGGAACAACCCACGACGACCGTCGTCAAAACAGAAATAACCACGCCAGGGGAAGAGCATATTATCTCCGGTCCGGGCGATCATGTCATGACTTTCGCTGATTTTGACCTGAACCATGACGGCATTCTCTCCATGAATGAAGTCGGCAAGATGATGTTCAAGATATATGATATCGACGGCAACGGCGTGATTGATAACAACGAATATGAACGTCATACGATTGTTACCCTGACGCCCACGGAGAAAACCACAATTACTTCATATAGAGTTGACGATGAAGGCAATGCAGATGAAACGAAATATACCCGTGAGAGTTTCATGCAGGACTCAAGGCTGTCCCGCTTTGGTTCCGTTAAGCAAGGTCTTTCCGCGCATGAATTTATCGGCCAGGATTTTATGGCTGTTGACGTGAATCGGGATCATGCCATTGACCTGAAAGAATGGCAGGGCACTTATATTGCCAGCATAGGCCGCAAGAACAAAATAAACGCCGAAACAAACAAATAGGAAGAAAACAATGAAAACAAAACATTTAATTGCTACGGCTATCTGTATCCTCTCACTCTCCGCCTGCTCAAATATGAACCATACGCAACAACGCACGCTCTCCGGCGCAGGCATTGGTGCGGGCATTGGCGCAGTCGGCACCGTCATGACGGGGGGCTGTGTTTCCTGTGGTGCTGCGGTCGGCGCGGCAGTTGGCGCGGGCGCGGGGTATGTCTACGACAAAACAAAGTAATTCCGCCGAATCGCTAATAGTCTCTAAAAATGCGCTGTCCCCGGATAGCGCATTTTTCTTTTTGCGCTTCCTTATACCATCCTTACGTCGCAACCAGCATCCCGCATCGCATCCTTATCAATAGAACTGTTATAACATTCATACGCTGCCTAGAGCAGCGCATACTTTAAAGGAGATCCCATGACAATCGAGAATCAAAAAACACCAATGGCTGAGACACCAGCAAGCACAGCTTGTTCGACCACTGCCAAACAAGATAACGCAAGTCAGCCGTCCAAGGCAGATGCGCTAAATGTCGAAATCAAGAAACTCTGGAGCAAGCTCACGGACGAAGAAGTGAAATTTCAAGAAACGCAACCGGACCAGTTCTTTGCCAAGATCAAGGAAAAATACGGCGCTGACAAGGAAGAAACACTGAAACGCCTGACCGCCATCAAAGCGGCCTGCGGATCTTGCTCTACTGAAAAAGCGGCATAACTCAACTTAAAGCATCGCCCACATACTAGGGGGGCGATGCTTTATCCCTCATATAACTTTTAAGGAGAAATAAAATGGCTTTTCGTGAAGAAACAAAACAAGATATTAAAGAGAACGTCGTCGGTCTCACACAACAGGCAAAAGATATAGGCAATGAAAAAGTGCATCAGGTATCTGAATATGTACATGATCAAGCAACAAGCCTGAAGCTTTCAGGNNAGGCACTGATGCATTGCATAAGGTCGAAAGCCGTATCAAAGCAAAGCCCGGCCAAAGCGTCGGGATTGCTTTTGCAGCAGGCATTCTGGCGAGCCTTCTCTTGCGTCGTAGAGCCTCCTAAATGCCCAGCATAGCCTCTGTGGTTGAAGAACTTATTGTTGCCGCAGTTTTCAGCGAAAAGGCATCTATTCCCCATAAAAACAAGACGGATTGGGCCTTAACAGCTCTTTCCGTCTTGCTTGCTGGTGCGGGCATCTTGTTTCTGATTCTGGCTCTTGATCGGTATCTGGAAGATATATACACGCCCGTACTTGCTGCACTTGCCTGTACCGGCTGCTTATTTACGGCGGCAGTTATCCTGACTTTTACGGTACATTGCCTTCGGACAAAAAGAATGGCGCCCATAAACAGCGCACGCCACCCCTTGGCAGAAAATCTGCACGTTATTCTCGAAGCAGTATGTCTTGAACTTGAAGATCCGATCAAAGAAAATCCCAAAACAGCCGTACTGACTGCCGCGCTGGCGGGGTTTCTGGCGACCAACCATCAAATGAGATTATGAGACGAGAATGATCGGCACTAACTCGGCAATCTCCATGCGATACCCAACGCCGAGTTCCGTCGTGATCATCACGGGTATTGCTGGATTCACCTCAATTTTTTCGCGTATCTGACCGATAAATACACGCAGGTACTGTGCATCGTCACCATGCGCGCTGCCCCAAACTTCATGCAAGATTTGTTTATGAGTCAGCATTTTCCCGCAGTGAAGCATAAAATAGCGCAGCAGGTTATATTCTTTCGGTGTGAAGGGTATGATCTTGTCATTCAGATAAACCTGGTGCTGGACAATATCCATACGTAGAGGGCCATTGACCAGTTGAGGCTCCCCCGTCTTCTGGACAGCGGCTTTGCGCAAGCAGGCGTTAATGCGCGCTTGGAGAACGGCCATATTAAAGGGTTTAATTATGTAGTCGTCAGCGCCAAGATTAAGCGCCTGTACAACATCTTCATCTGTGCTGCGTGCCGTCAAGATGATGATCGGCACCTGCGACCATTCACGTACGGCTGCGATAATGTCAACACCATTCATATCCGGCAGGTTTAGGTCCAGTAAAATAATATCCGGTTTCAGCATTATGCTGAAACTGACAGCCTGCTTTCCCTTCCTGCATTCCTCAACGCAGAATCCGGAACTGCCCATGACGATTTCCAGCATCTTTTTGGTCTGGGGCTCATCATCGACGACCAAAATGGTATTTTTCTTTTGGCCCAATCAGCTAACCTTTTTCATGGAATGTTGTCATCGGGTGACTTTCCTGATCATTTTCTCCAATTCATCAAGCTCAATAGGTTTTGCAAGTACGCCATCCGCGCCCAATTTTTCTGCCAAAGCCAGAAAGTCCGTTGTATTCGTCCGTCCGCCGCCAGAAATCGCGATGAGCTTAACTTGCGGATATTTCTTGCGAATTTCTGTGATAGTTTCTAAACCCTCACGGCGCGGCATAATAATATCAGTAATGACAAGATCAGGAAGGCTCTTGCCCATTTGTTGTTCTGCATCTATTCCATCAACAGCCGATGTGACCTCAAACCCGCAGGCCAAAAGATTTTCGCAGAGCGTTTCCCGAACATCTTCTTCGTCATCAACAATGAGAATACGCAATTTTTTATCCGACATGCCTATTGATCCTTTCTGTCGAGAACTTGCCGTATTTTTTTGGCAAGATCCTCTTTACGATAGGGTTTACCGATCAATTCTTGACCTTCCGTCAGTTGATAATCCGGAATAGAGTTCTCGGTATAACCAGATGTAAAAAGAATTTTGAGATCTGGAGAGTAGGCTTGCGCCTGCTTCGCCAGATCCACGCCGCTCATGCCTGCCATCATAATCAGATCCGCAAAAATAAGCTGTATGTTGCTGTTTTCTCTTTTCAGTATCTCCAGAGCCACGCGCCCACTCTGGGCTGCTATAACCTTATACCCCAAATGCTCCAGTATGCCGACGACAACTCTGCGTACTTCATCGTCATCATCGACAACCAGTATTGTTTCA
>PLXM01000057.1 GCA_003153235.1 Rhodospirillales bacterium | reverse complement strand
ATTTATCTGGTGCCGGGCGCATTCTGTCTCCGGCTGTCCAGCGAGTGCCTGACAGTTTGAAAGACAAGGTGCTGGAGCGGGACGATTATACTTGTCGTTACTGCGGTTTTCAGGCACGTAAATATCAGGAAATAAATTTTATCGGGCAGAAAGATCAGGATGTAAAGCCTGATGATTATGCCACGTCCTGTATCTTCTGCCATCAATGCGCGCATCTTGAGAAAATTGACCGCATGCAGTCCGGCGCGGTCATCTGGCTGCCGGAAATGGGGCAGGCCTTACTGCACCATGTTTGCCGCGCGATTTATGTCGCGCGGATATCGCGCGGGCCTATGGCTGATGCAGCCAGGGACGCTATGGAAGCGTTGCTGGCCCGTAAAGAGGCGGCTGTAAACCGTTTGGGGACGGATAGCCCGAAGATACTATCGACTGTTTTGCAGGATTTTCTAGAAGTTGGCGAATACAAGGTGCGGATGAATAAGCTGAAGGGTTTTCGTATCCTGCCACTAGACCGGCGCATTATCAAGGAGGGGGAGCTTGAGTTTAACCAATTTCCACAAGTGCTGGCTTTCTGGCGCTCCAAGGATGGTCCTTTTGGCGATCTGCCGCCGCGTAAGTGGGTAGAGCTCTTTTACCAGATCAAGAATATTAAACCCGCAGCCTGAAACAATCTCCTGAAGCAGAAATATAGTTTACCGGCAAATCCCAAAACAGCTATAATGTTCCTTGGTTTTTTGTCTCCAAACCCTAGACGCAGATTATGAATATCCTTGACGCTTTCATCAGCCCTTTTATAAAAATTCTCCGCAAGCCGGTGGAATCTTTTATACGTCTGGAGACCGCCGATGATCCGGTTACATTTGCGTCATCGGACGGCTCGCTGGTGACACTGATACGGGTAGACGGCGCACGCCAGATTATCGGCGACGCAGAGTATAAAAGGATTTTGTCGGACTCTGTTGTTAAACTGGGCGCCCGCTTCGACCGGCCAGGGCATGCGCTGCAGATTTATTTTGTGCGTAATCCAGAGCGTATTGAAGAGGAAATCAGGCTGCTGCTGCGCCCGAACCGCGAGGCGGCAAGAAACGTCGGCCTTGAAATTGACGATATCTTCGATGAGCGTTCAAAACACTTAAGTCATTATCTGGCGCATGAAGAAATTTACTTTGTATTGTGGACGCGCCCGGTCATCCTGACCAAGTCGGATCTGGCACGCGAGAAGGAACACGCCCGCGGCAAGAAATGGGTGACGGCGGCTGACTCACAATATCCTTATGCTGCCGTAGAAGCGCTGCGCACGCGGCACAAGAGCTTCATGAACGCCATTTTGCCCGCTTTGAGGGAAATGGGTATACAAGCCACTGAACTCGAAGTGCATGAAGCTCTGCGTGTCATACGTATCAACCTATTTCAAGGCAGCGCGGACAGTACCTGGAAAGCCTGTCTGCCTGGAGATAAGATTCCTGCGCGTGCGCTGGAGCACAAAGGGGATGTATCCGAGCTGTTGTGGCCCAGCCTGCAGCAGCAGCTTACAATGTCTTCAGCCCGCATCGTGAACGATCATATGATTGAAATGGGCCGCCATGTATGGGGCGGCGTGGACATGGTTTTAGGGCCGCAGGATCCGCTGCCATTTCCCGCTTTTCTTAACCGGCTCTCAGAAAACAGGACGCCTTTCCGCATGTCCCTCCTTATTGAAGGCGGCGGCATCCAGGGCATGGCGCTGCAGGGATTTCTTTCTTCCATTCTGACTGTCACTAATGCTGAAAACAAGCAGATCAAGGAATCTCTCGAGGGGCTGACCATTATGGCGCGCAGCGAGCCGGTTGTGAAGATACGTCTTTCCTTCTGCACGTGGGCGCCAAAAAACGACACGGATCTTCTTGAAGACAGGCTGTCTGAACTGATGCAGGCCATAGAAAGCTGGGGATATTGTCAGGTATCGCAGCTTTCGGGAGATCCGCTCGATTGCGTCATGTCTTCCGCTCTGGGAATTTCCTGCGCCTCCACCGCACCTCCGGGGGTTGCGCCGCTGTATGAGGTCATGAAATTTGTCCCGTGGCAGCGCGCGTCGAGCCCGTTTGAACGTGGTTCTATCCTGTTCAGAACAACCGATGGGCGGGTATGGCCTTACCAGACGGGTACGAACGTTACCACGACATGGTTCGACCTCGTTCTGGCTCAGCCTGGCGGCGGTAAGTCTGTCCTGATGAACACACTTAATCTTGGCACCTGCCTTTCCGCCGGTATATCAAAGCTGCCTTTTGTGGCCGTCATCGATATCGGCCCATCTTCTGCCGGTCTGATCTCTCTCATGAGGGATGCATTGCCGCCGCAGCGGCGGAGCGAAGTGGCCTCCCACACCCTGCAGATGACGCAGCAATACGCGATCAACCCTTTTGACACCAAGCTGGGGATGCGTTATCCGCAGGTGACCGAGCGCAGTTTCCTGATCGAGTTGCTGACGCTGCTTTGCACGCCCGCAGGCCAGACAGACCCGTACGACGGTATCCCGCAACTGGCAGGCATGGTGGTCGACGAAATGTTCCGCTGGCGGGACGACAGGGTCGCCAATGCAGAGCCGCGGCCTTATCTGCCCCGGATCGACAGGGAAGTTGATGACGCTATGCGTGCCAACGATATAACGCCTGCGCCAGGTGCTTACTGGTGGGATGTTGTCGATGCACTTTTTGATAAAGGGCTTTTCCATGAGGCGGGTCTGTCGCAGCGCTATGCGGTGCCGACGCTGGGTGATGCCGTGGCGGCCGCGCGCCGTCCGCAGATCCAGAATCTGCTGGACAAGACATCCATCGGCACCAGTTCTGAGGGTGTCATTCACGCTTTCGAGCGGATGATTACATCCTCTGTGCGGGAATTTCCGATTCTGGCCTCAGTCACAAGATTCTCCCTCACAGGGGTTCGTGTATGTTCTCTTGATCTGGCGGATGTGTGTCCACAGGGCGATTCAACTTCTGACCGCCAGACTGCCATCATGTATATGATGGCACGGTATGCACTGGTCACACCGTGGTGGATTAACGAGGAAGCCCTGCAGCAGATGGCGCCGAAGTACAGGCCTTATCATGAGAAAAGGCTGCAGGATTTTGCTGAAACGCCAAAGCGCCTGTGTTACGACGAGTTCCACCGCACGAGCAGTTCCAAATCGGTGCGAAACCAGCTGGTGCGTGACGTACGTGAGGGCCGGAAACGCGGCATCCAGATCATTCTGGCCTCGCAGATGCTGCAGGACTTTGACAACGACATGGTTGATCTTGCGACAGGTATCTGGGTTTTGGGCGCGGCCATTTCCGACAACGCCGTTGATGCGGTACAGAAGCGTTTCGGCTTGACCGATACAGCGCGCTGGATTTTACGCCACCGGATCACGGGCCCGAAAGCGGGCGGTGCGCCTATGCTGCTGGTACTGGGGACGACGGAAGGCCGTTGTGAACAGCACCTGATCAACACGCTGGGACCTATTGAGTTGTGGGCCTTCTCGACCTCGGTTGAAGACGTTCTTGTCCGCAATAAGCTTTATACGCGGCTTGGTGCCGCTCAGGCTCGCCGTTTGCTGGCCGCCAACTTCCCCGGCGGATCGGCGCGCACGGAAATCAGACGGCGTGTCGTGTCCCTGTCCGAGAAGGGCGATGTTGATAATTCAACCATCAGCGCCATCATCGACCAGATTGTCGAGGAAATGGTCAGCTCTACAAAGGTCAGCCTGGCGATGCTGCAGAGCAGGGACGCCCATAAGAAGAAAGAGGCGCCGGAAGAACCGGCAGCAGCTCCCACAGCCACAACAGCCGCCTAGAACAATTTAAGCGGCAGATTTTTTTAGCTGAGGCAGTTCGACCATGCCGTTTTTGGCCGTTTTTGGCAGGTACAATGCAAGGTTCTTGAGACCGCCGCCTATTTTTTCGAATTCGGAGACGTTTACCTCGATAACAGGAATGCCGCGTTCTTTAATAGCGGCATAGGTTTCCGCGTAACCTGTCGGCAGCAGCAGCGTGCCATTGACCATGAGGGCATTGGCCGCGCCGCGTTCGCGGTACGGAACGGTAATCTTGTCAAAGGCAAGAAAAGAGAAATGGCGCGACAGTTCTTCGCGGACAAGAAGTTGGTTCTTTCCAAGGTAGGTAGCGGCTGTGCCGAGACGGACAAAACTTTCCGGGGTCTGCTCCAGCACTGTCACGTCATAGCCAAACTCCTTGAGGAAAAAGGCTGCCTGCGCCGCACCTTCCTGATTGGTGTGGTTAGACAGGCTGACATAAAAGTGGTTGTTGATACGCAATACGTCGTCGCAATCAAGCAAGCCGGGCGCGGTGATGAATTTCAGGAACTTCCCGCCGGCGAGAGCCGAGGCGATGCTCTTTTGTTCACCCTGACGCGGGCTGAGGTCGGAGAAGTTGCCGATCACAGCGAGGTATTCCGTGACAATGGCCATGTTGCCGACAAGGCAGGCAAGGGCAAATGCAGGGTCTGCAGCGACGGTAGTGACATCAACTCCGCATTTCTTCAGTGCGTCAGTATATTTCTGGTGCTGAGCGAGAGCGCGCGCATTGTCAGGTATACCGATCGTTGTAGCCGCTGCCAGGTTATTTCCCGGGGGGCTGACAAAAGCGTGAGAGATCTGGTCAAAGATTTCTGCGGATGTCATGCGTCAGGTGTTCCTTTGCTGTGAAAAGTGCGCAATTTTTCTTTGTATTGTAAATGGATACCACACTTTTTCGGAAACTTCCAGAAGGATGTTTCTCCTGATGGGCGCATATATNNCCGCTTTTTACTTGTAGAACGAACGGGACTCCTTTGTATTTTTGGAAAGAATTGATGCTGGCCGGAACCTTCTCACATGCAGGCCTTTTGTTATCCCTGCTTGCCGTCGGCGGCGTGGGAGGATTCCTCTCGGGTATGCTGGGTGTCGGCGGCGGCGTCATTTTTGTACCCGCGCTTTATTTTACGCTGATGACGTTTGCACCGGGAGCGGAACATATCATGCGTGTTGCGGTGGGAACGTCGCTGGCGCTTGTGCTGGCGACTGGCGCTTCGTCGGCTTTCTGGCATCACAAAAAAGGCTCTGTTGATTTTTCTATTCTTAAAAGCTGGGCGCCGGCGGCTGTTTGCGGCGTTGCCGTAGGCACGGTTTTCGCTTCCACTATCAGCGGTATGCTGCTCAGGCAGATTTTTGCTTCTGTCATGCTGCTCATTTCCATTTACATGGCGTTATCGCGGGAGCCAAAAGAGGATGCTGTTACCCACCGTGTTTCAGTGGTCGTGCAAAGGGCGGTGGTGACGCTGATTGCAGCGCTGGCAGCGCTGATTGGCATCGGCGGCGCCATGCTGACCATTCCGTTCATGACTTACATTGGTGTGCCGATGCGTAAATCGGTAGGCACGGGTGGTGCGCTGGCTTTCGTGATCTCGCTGCCGGGCATGGCGGGCTATATCTTTACCGGCCTGCAGCACGCGGAAAAACTGCCGCCGTACTGTTTTGGCTATGTGAACTGGCTGGCGCTTGTCGTTATCCTGCCGGTCTCGATGCTGCTATCGCCCATTGGTGTTCATGTTTCGCACAAACTTCCAAAAAATGTTTTACGGCGAATCTTTGCCGTTGTTCTGGTGCTGGTTTCACTGCGGATGTTTACGAGTTGATATGAGAAAATTGTCCCCTATCGCTGTCTGGCTTTTTACCTGCGCCGCCGCATTATTCCTGATCACGCTGGTGGGTGCGGTCACGCGTATCACGGAGTCGGGACTTTCCATCGTCGAGTGGAAGCCGCTGACGGGAGCGTTGCCGCCATTGAGCGATGCGGCGTGGCAGCAGGAATTCAGTCATTATCAAACCAGCCCGCAATACAAGCTTGTAAATGCCGGCATGAGCCTTAGTGCTTTCAAGCAGATTTTTTTCTGGGAGTGGCTGCACAGGCTTCTGGGGCGTGTGATCGGGTTTTTGTATTTCATCCCGTTTGTATGGTTCTGGAAGGAAGGAAAAATTCCGGGCAACATGAAGAAGCCGCTGCTGGGCATACTTGTGCTTGGTTTTTTGCAGGGCGCATTGGGGTGGTACATGGTGAAAAGCGGCCTTGTTGACCGGCCTGCCGTCAGTCATTATCGTCTTGCTGCGCATCTGATGCTGGCGGTGGCAATATATTGCTGCCTGCTGCGCGCCGGTTTTGTTTTCAGTTCTGTGCCGGAGCGGGGCTCAGAAAAAATCTCATCTATGCGCTGGATGGTTCGCGGAGCTGTTGCCCTAGCAGCGACCACGATGGTCTGGGGCGCTTTTACAGCTGGGTTACGTGCTGGCATGGTTTATAATGACACTTTCCCCATGATGGGTACGCACCTCTGGCCGGATGAAATGTTTAATTCGCTGCCATGGTGGATCAACTTTTTTGAAAACCATGCGGCTGTGCAGTTCACGCATCGCGTTCTGGCACTGCTGACATTTTCTACACTGTTGGCTGTTGCATGGTGCGGGCTTTCACTCAATCCGCCGCCGCCGCGGGTGAGCGCCCTGCTTGCAGCGTTGTGCGTCATGGATTTTGTGCAGGTCGGCCTTGGTATCTCCACGCTGTTGACGCACGTGAATGTTATCGTGGCGACGCTGCATCAAGCGGGTGCACTCACGATCATGGCGCTTTTGATGGCTTTATTGCACAATATTCCCTGTAAAAAAGGAGGCGGGTAATATGCCGCTCATTGACAAGATTCTTGCTGATCCTCATTTCGTTGAATATTACCTGTCTTCATTTCTTATGGCTGTTCCCATCGCGCGGATTTTTATGCGTGCGGGGTTCAGGCCATACTGGGTTGTCCTGCTGGTCGTTCCTGATATCGGGTTGATCCTGTGCGCGGTGCTGCTGGCGCTCCGGAAATGGCCGCAAGTGAAAGGAGCCTGAAAATGGATTACCTCGGTTTGCCGGAGTGGGGCGAATACTTACTCAAGGGGATACTCATTTTTATCGGACTCTCTTCGACGGCGGTCGTCCTCACCCGCGCTGGCCGCAGCCCCTATTTCGCTTTTTTGATCATCATTCCTTATGTTCAAATTGTGGCTGTCTGGTATTTCGCATTTTCTATCTGGGCTGCTCCCTTAAAAATAACTAAATAATTGTTATATAATGATTTTATGTTGTTAACTTGACATTAACCATTCATTAACATATTATTATAGAAATATAACATTATTACCATGATTCGGGTTTAGGGCCTGAATAAGGGTTAAAAAGGCGGGGATTGAGATGTTGTGGAAGTTATTCAGTTCAGATGAGCGGGTTATGGAGGCTCTGGAGCAGGTTACGGTCAGCTACGACCTGTCCCCCTCTGCACAGTTGCCCGCCAATAACGACGAGCCTGCTTCCACTGTAGAAGAGCCCCAAGGCAATAAGCCGCGCCTGTGGCTGGAAGACTGGAGCGAGAAAGATGAAGCACGTCTCCAGAAAGAAAATTTCTGGGATAATCTGGACGACGCCTCTACAGGCAGATAAAAGGTCTCTTCCCCCGCAGGGGTAGGATTTTCCCTGAAAAACTGCTAATACTCTCTCATGAGTTTTTTCGAAAAAATGGCCAGCACGGCCTTGCCCAAGATTGAGGAAGCCGAGGTCAAGCTTGACCTGTCCGGCATGGAAAAGGCCGATGCGTTGCAGAAACTCGATGCCGTCGTTGTGTACTGCAAAAAAAGCTGGGCGAAATCGCTTTATGTCGGTTTTGATCCGGCGCGTCCGGGCGGCGGTGAGACATTGTTTCAGCCGGTAGCGCGGTATTTCGTGATAGAAAAATTCAACGGCTATGTCAGCCATGTCGTCCCTCTGATGACAGCCGAAAGGGCGGGTGTCTTTGTGGTGTTTAAAATATAGTCATGACAGTTTTCATTTACAACACGCTGAGTCGTCAGAAGGAAGAGTTCAAGCCTATTAACCCCATGAAAGTGCGGGTTTATTTCTGCGGGCCCACGGTTTATAACTACGCTCATATCGGCAACGCCCGCGCCTGCGTGGTGTTTAATCTGCTGGTGAAGGTGCTGCGCTATGCCTATGGCGCAGCACATGTGCAATACGTCAGCAATATCACCGACATAGACGACAAGATCATCGAAGCGGCGAAACAGAGCGGCGAAGATATCGGCGTTATCACAAAGAAATATAGTGATATTTACAACGCGGATATGTCCGCATTGGGCGCTGTTCAGCCCGATTCACAACCGCATGCGACCGAATATATCCCGCAAATGCTTGCAATGATCGGCAAATTGATCGAATCCGGCCATGCCTATGTAGCCGAGGGTCATGTGCTGTTCAGTGTGCCTTCATTTCCAGATTATGGACGCCTGTCGCGCCGCAACCGTGATGACATGATCGCAGGTGCGCGTGTTGAAGTTGCGCCTTACAAAAAAGATCCGGCAGATTTTGTGCTATGGAAACCATCGACGCCAGAGCAGCCTGGGTGGGATAGTCCCTACGGGCGTTGCCCGGAAAACCTTAATGGACGCGGTCGTCCGGGCTGGCACCTCGAATGCTCGGCGATGAACGAGGCCATCAACGGCAACCATTTTGACATTCATGCCGGCGGGGAGGATCTTATCTTCCCGCACCACGAGAACGAGATTGCGCAAAGCGTCTGCGCGCATGGCGGCGAGCCGTACGTCAACTACTGGATGCACAACGGCTGGCTCACGGTCGAAGGGCAGAAAATGTCCAAGTCTATCGGCAACGTCGTGCTGGTGCATGACCTGATCAAGCGCATACCGGGCGAAGTGATCCGGTTTGCGCTACTGAGCGCGCATTACCGCCAGCCGTTTGACTGGACGGAAGAGCTGCTTCAGCAGAGCAAGCGCACGCTGGACCGATATTACGGGCTGCTGCGCGATGTGAAGGATATTGAGGCCGACGACATCGACGTGCCGCAAATCATTGCCGAGGCGCTGAAGGATGATCTGAACACGCCAAAGGCTTTTGCCGAACTGGCCGTCATCGCCAAGGCGCTCTCTTCAGCCAAAACAGAAGCTGAAAAAGCCGAGGCGAAGGGCGCGTTGCTGGCGGCAGGCAGGCTTATTGGCCTGTTGCAGCAGGATGCGGAAGCGTGGTTCAGGGGTGATGCTGATGTGCGCGTCATCGAGCAGAAAATCACCGAGATACAGGCTGCGCGCAGCGCAAAGGATTACAAAAAAGCTGACCAGTTGCGCGAAGCGCTACGGCAGGAGCATGCCGTCAGTGTTTCCGTTACGCCGTCAGGCATTACATGGAGGAAAGAGTCATGACAACAAATCATCCCGAGATACTTCTGGTGCCGGAAGACAAGCACCAGATTTCCTGCAACGGGGGTGGCGGTGCTTTAGGGCATCCCAAGGTTTATTACACCTTCGACGGGCAGGATGAAGTGGTCTGCGGCTATTGCGACCGGCTGTTCACCAAGAAACATGTCGAGGGCGCGAAGCCCTGGAAGAGCGCGGCGTGACGAAGTGCGATTCCACTGATGCGGACGATGATGACGCGCTGCTGATGCTCTATAACCGCGACCTGATGGCGCTGTCCTCGCAAGTGTGTGCGCCAAAATGTTTACCGGCTCCTGATGCTAAAGCCACAGCTGTCAGCGCCGTCTGCGGCAGCGAAGTAACTGTGGAACTTAGTCTCAAAGGCGACAAGGTGGAGGCTTTCGGTTATGCGGTCGAGGCCTGCACGTTGACGAAAGCTGTAGTGGCGATTATGGCGCGTGCTGTTCCCGGCAAGAGCCGTCAGGATATTGCCAGCGCCGGAGAAGCATTGCAGGCGATGATGGCGGGCACTGCGCCGCCGCCGTCGGGTGATTGGGCGGAATTGAAGATCCTTACACCGGTGATCGGCTACAAGTCACGCCACGACACGATCATGCTGCCGTTCGAGGCGGTTGAGAAAGCTTTCACGCAGAGAAAATAATTGAAGAACTAATAAAGCGCTGACATGGTGCTCGGCACCAGTGACTGTTCCTGTTTCAGCGCCGCGTATTTTTGCAGGCCTTCCATCATCTTTGAAGCAATAAGCTCCGGCGGTACGGCTTTTCTGACCGTACCTGCCGGAGCCTCTTGCGTTTGAAGGGCGGTGGTGGAGACAGCGCCCTTCTGTTGAAGGACCGGCGGTGCAGGTTGGGAGGGAGACGCCAGTCCTTCTCCGATTGTTCCTGTAGGCAGGGATGGGGGGAACAATGGAGATTGTTTTTGGGGAGATTGTGTCGGGGAAGATTGTGTTGAGGTCGAGTTGTTGGCCCAGATAATTTTATTTGGGTTATCAAACCAGATAATTTTGTTTGAGGCAGATGCTGTGTTGTTGCCCGCAGCCGGCGTCATCCGATTGAGATTTTGCGCGACAGCCGTATCAGGCGCGGTGTTTGTGCCGGGTGTATGATTGTGGCCGGTCAGGCTCGCGATGACTGTTTCTCCCACATCCTTGCCGGTTGTCTTCTGGTAGGCGATATCCGCTGCGGCCAGCGCCCCGCCGATAGGACCGCCGTACAGAGCATCTCCCAAGAAGCGTGCGCCGGGGCTGATTTCATCGCCGGTGATGTGGCGATAGATCGCGCCCACGACGGGAATGTGCTGCAGCGGGTTAACGACATCGAACAGGTTTTTGATGAAAGTTTTAAAGGGATGCTTGTCGCCGGAGGCCGCGGTAGAGGCAGAATTTGCCGTGGAGGCGTTTTTCGGAGCTGCCATATTCAGGATACGCTGGAATTCTGCCGCATCACGGGCGTCTCCGGACAGGCTG
>PLXM01000046.1 GCA_003153235.1 Rhodospirillales bacterium | reverse complement strand
GACTCGGCGTCAACTAAAAAATGAAATAATTCAGTTATTTGCAGAAGATTCTTTAACTAATTGTTTAGATACAGGGGCAAAACTGCGGCGATGGTGAATCGTAACACCATGTATTTCCAGCGCTTTCATGTGGTGTGCGGTGCCATAGCCGGCATTGGTCTCCCAACCGTAATGCGGAAAATCATTAGCGATCCTTGTCATCAGGTTATCCCGGTAGTGCTTGGCAACTATGGAGGCCGCGGCGATTGAAAGACTGCGTGCATCCCCCTGAATAATAGTTTTAATCTTGCAAGGTAGCTTGGGAGCTTGATTGCCGTCAACAAGCGCAACAACGGGTATTACACGAAGGCCGTTAAAGGCTTGTGCCATCGCACGTAGCGAGGCCTGCAGGATATTGATTTTATCAATTTCAGCCCCGCTGCACTCTGAAATAGATACATCAGAAAATTCATATATCTTATTGAATAAATAGTCTCTTTTTTTAGCTGTCAGCTTTTTGCTGTCATTGATCTGTTCAAGTATTTCAAGCGGGATTTTATCGCGTTTTAGCGCCACAGCAGCGGCCACAACGGGTCCTGCCAGAGGGCCTCTGCCGACCTCGTCAATTCCACAAACCACTCCGGAATATTGGTCTTCAAATGAGAAATCCGGTCTTTGAGGCATAGGGGTGTTTTCCATCGAAATGAGGCAGGCGGATAGCCTGTTTTGCTATCACGGACAGCCCGCTAAAACAATTGACATTTCTCCCATTTTATAGTAATATGTACGTTACAATTTCGGAGTACAGATGGCCACTCAACCGTTTAATGCCGCTGCAACTGTCCTGCAGCCTTATGTTTTTGACCTGGACCGCGAAGTGGCGGAGTTCTATCGCGACCATCCGGAGCAGAAAAACAGGATATTTTATATCGACGGGTCGACCCTGCCCGGAGCCCTCTATCGTGGCGATGAAAAGGATGAGGACGACGTAACCGAAATTTTGGGAAGTAACCCGGCTCTTCTTCTCAATAATAAAACAGCCTTCGAGAGCGGCAGCCGTTCCGACCTTTACCCCAAGCAGGGCTATGGCACCGTGCTTCTTAACTTATCAAAGAAGAACCAGCAGAACCTTCTTGGCTATACGGCTCCTGCAGGTCAGTCAGAGGCTTTTGTATTTGACCATGAGACAGGCCACCTGCTCTGTGAAAAAGGCCTTGATGATAATACGAACCTCGGCGAGTGCGTTGCCGATGCCTACGCCGTCCTGCGGCATATCCAGCGTTTCGGCAAGGACTCGACCGCCATCAGGACGCTTGTCGGCAAGCGTGCTGTTGAAATGATGCTGGGCGGCTGCGGCGATCATTTCACATCTCCCGTCGTGGAAAAGATTATTGCGGACAGCCAGAAGACGGACTTTTCTGCTATGACGCCTGCTGAAACAGTAGAGCGGGCGCAGCGTTACGCAGAAGATAATGCCGTGGAAACGAACCTTTTGCGGCGCATGATCAGTGATTTCGGCATTCTGAACTGCGGTGCGGCAGACCTTGTCATGAAGGGTGACCCTGGTGTGATCAGGTATATGGCTGATTTTGCCCTGCACCCGACGGTTCCGGAAGAGGCAAAATGGGCCGCCATTGCTGTTCGCACGCTGCTTGATGGAGATGTTGGTATTGACGGTGTCCGCCTGCAGAAACCTGTCGGCGAGGAATGGACAAAGCTGCGTCAGGCTATCGATGCCCGCACCACAAAGTCCAGCCAGCCGCAGCCAAAGCTCATTATCGTTTCTAGTTTATAATCCAAATAAAAACCCCCGCACTTGTGAGCGCGGGGGGGTGATTGAAAGGAATTTTTAAAGTTTTATTTTCAGCTTTTTGGCGGCTTTGAGATTTTTATAAACGCCTTTTGCTGATATGTTGCCCCAGTTTTTCCAGACGGTCTGGGTCTTTTTCAGCTTGTCAGCGGCATCGCTTTTGTTGACAGCCGCTATAACAATCATATCCTGCACGTTTGAGGCATAGTTCTCAGGCTTAAGGCCCATTTTCTTGCAGATCTTCTTGTATTTGCCGTTTCTGGTGACAGCTTGTCTGAAAGCCACACGGAGCATGGAGCCGGCAACTGTCTGGTCGGGGTTGAGACCGTCCTTGGCGTTCTTTTCTTCGTAGGCCGCGTATTCGCGGATCAGTTTTTCAAGTTTCGGTGTCCATTCGGTGGTAGCCATTGCTTAAGTCTCCTTACTGTTTAAAGTGGCGTCACTCTATCTTTTGCAGTTGATTATGTCAATATATATTTATGCAATATAAATTCGTAAGCTTTATCAAACAATTAAAATGACCTATATTTAGAAAATGACCGACAAAAAGCCTTCCATCAGTAAACCCGGTGCTCCCAAAACAACAGCAAGGGGGGCGCAGAAAAAAGTACGGGTCAAAACCCGTAAGAACCGCACTGTCTCTTCTGCGCGGTGGCTGGAGAGGCAGTTGAATGACCCCTATGTTGCCGCAGCAAAAGCTGAAGGCTACCGCAGCCGCGCCGCATTCAAGCTGATCCAGATGAATGAAGACATGCATCTCCTCAAGCCGGGCCAGAAGGTTGTTGACCTCGGCGCAGCGCCGGGGGGCTGGACACAGATCGCCGTTGATATCATTAAACCGGATAAAACCGGCGGCAAGGTTGTGGCGATTGATTACCTTGATATGCCTGAAGTTCCGGGTGCCGAGTTTATCTGTCTTGATTTTATGGATAACGAAGCGCCGGATAAACTCAAGAAGGCCATCGGCGGGCGGGCTCATATCGTTATGAGTGACATGGCACCGCCAACGGTCGGGCACAAACAGACGGATCACTTGCGCATTATGGCTCTAGCCGAGGCTGCATACGCGTTTGCATGCGAGATACTGGTTCCGGGCGGCACTTTTCTGTCTAAAGTCTTTATGGGCGGTGCGGAAAAGGATTTACTTAACCAGATGAANNGAAATGTATGTTGTGGCGCTGGGGTTCCGCGGGTAAAATTTACATTCGGGTTTTTAAAAGGATATACCATGAAACCAAACACCAGAATTCATGAAGCCTGCAACTTTGATGACGTCCTGCTGATACCCAGCGAGTCGAACATCAAGCCGGCTCAGGTCAGCACTCAAACGCGCCTGACAAAAACAATCGATCTCGGCATCCCCCTTATTTCTGCCGGTTACGATAACATCACCGAAAGCGCTATGGCGATCGCGATGGCACATCTGGGCGGCCTCGGTATCATCCACAACAACATGCCGCTGGGCAAACAGGTTGAGGAAGTGCGCCGCGTCAAGCGTGCCGAAGGCAACTTGGTCCTGAATCCGATCACCGTTTCGCCGGAGGCGAGTGTGGCGGAAGCTGTCGACCTGATGACGACGTATAAGATTTCCGGCATACCGGTGGTTGAGCAGTCTACGCAGAAAGTGATTGGCATCATCACGGGGCGCGATATCCGGTTCTTCGAGGATTACGCCAAGCCTGTGAGCGAGATGATGAGCAAGGAAGTCATCACAGTCAAGACGGGCATCGAGATGGACAGCGCCAAAAAGCTGATGCACCAGCACCGCATTGAAAAGCTGGTGGTGCTGGACGCGCAGGGGCGCTGCGCCGGTCTGATCACCGTCAAGGATATCGACAAGCTCGCGCGCTGGCCGCAGGCCGCCCGCGACAAGCATGGCCGTTTGCGCGTTGGCGCTGCCGTCAGCACCGGCAAGGATGCGTTTGACCGCGCCGCCGCCATGACGGACGCCGGACTGGACGTTCTTTTTATCGATGTGGCACACGCGCATAGCCGCGAGGTGCTGGGCACTGTCAGCCATATCCGCCAGCAGCGCACCAGCGAGGTACAGATTGTTGCCGGCAATGTCGCGACGCCGGAAGCCGCGCGTTCTCTGGTGGATGCGGGCGCGGATGCCGTTACGGTTGGTATCGGCGGCTCGTGCGGTTCTGCCAGCCGCCGCGTGGCGGGTGTGGGTATGCCGCAGCTGACAGCCATACTGAAGGTTGTGGAGCAATGCGCGATGATGGGCGTTCCCGTAATTGCGGATGGCGGCGTCAGCTGTTCCGCTTCTCTTGCCAAGGCGATTGCGGCGGGGGCTGAGTCTGTGATCATAGACCGGCTGTTTGCGGGGACAGATGAAACGCCCGGTGAAATCGTTTGCCATGAGGGGCTTGTTTATAAAGTTGTCAACCCTGCGGCAAAAGCACAGCACCGTCCCTCCGTTTCGCCTGCAACGCTGGATCCGCACAGGCTGGATGAAGATACCGTGGATACGTCCGTGCCGTATCGCGGGCCTGTGGTACACACTGTGCAGAATCTGGTGAGCGGGCTCAAGTCGGCCATGGCTTATACCGGCAGCGCCGATATCCGCAGCATGATTGAAAACGCGGAATTCGTACGCAAGTAAGTTGAAAAAGGAAACGCAATGATACCAGCTGCCCGCATACAGGCGGTCATTGAGCTTTTGGCCAATATCATTGAGGAGCCGCGCCCCGCAGACAGCACCGTCAGCGCTTATTTCCGCGACCGGCGTTTTATCGGTTCCAAGGATCGCAATGCCATCAATACCCGCACGTATCGCATCATCCGCGCCTATCACCGCCTCGGCTGGTGGATCAGGAAAGGCGGCATGGAGGTCAATGCACGCACGCTGGTGATTGCCGACCTGATGTTCGAGCGCGAGCATAGTGTTTCTTCCATTGAGGAAACATTTTCCGGTGAACGGTTTACGCCTGAGCCGCTGTCCGGGGAGGAGCTGAAGCTGGCGAAAGCCCTCGACCGGCAAAATCTGGAACATCCGCATCTGCCGCTGCGCGAGAAAACCGAATGTCCGACATGGGCTTTCGATATGCTGCAGGCAGGGCTGGGAGAACTTTTTGAATCCGAGATGAAGGCGATGCTGCTGCCCGCGCCGATGGATCTGCGCGTCAACGCCATTAAAGCAAAGCGCGACGAAGTGCTGGCGCAGCTGAAGGAAGACGGCATCGATGCACATGAAGGAAAGCTGTCGCCATTTTCCATCCGCGTCTTTGGCCGGCCACAGATCGCGCAGCATCCGCTTTATCTGAACGGCTCAATCGAGATTCAGGACGAAGGCTCGCAGATGATCGCGGCTGTTGCCGATGCAAAGCCCGGCGAGCAGGTTGTCGATTTCTGTGCCGGTGCCGGCGGCAAAACGCTGGCGCTGGGCGCTTCCATGAACAACAAGGGCCGTATCGTCGCCATGGATGTGCTGGAAAAGCGGCTGGAGAAAGCGAAGCTGCGTTTCCGCCGCGCCGGATTGCACAACATCGAAACGCGGGCGCTGTCGAGTGAGCGCGACAAGTGGGTGAAACGTCATCAACATCATTTTGACCTTGTGTTAGTGGATGCGCCGTGCACGGGCACGGGCACATGGCGGCGCGAGCCGGACAAGCGCTGGCGCACGCTGGGGCCGGAGATCGGCGAGCTGGTGCCGTTGCAGCGCAATATCCTCGAGAGCGCCTGCCGCCTCGTCAAGCCCGGCGGGCGGCTCGTTTATGCGACCTGTTCCTTACTGAAGGAAGAGAATGAAAATCAGGTCGCGGAGTTTATCAAGAGCCATCCCGAGTTCGAGGCGAGCGGTGAACCTCTCAAGCTGACACCCGCGCAGAATGATACAGATGGTTTCTTTGCGGCTGTGCTGAAGAGAAAAGCCACATGATTAATCTTTCAAAAGCGGGACAGCTGGCCGGAGATCTTGGGCTTTTGCTTGAAGCCGAAAAAGTTGCACACAGCTTTATGAAAGGCGTTCATGGCCGCCGTCGTGTGGGTACAGGCGAAGCGTTCTGGCAGTTCCGCCCGTGGCAGCCTGGTGATGCAAGGCGCGACATTGACTGGCGGCAATCGGCCAAGCGCGACGGCGCGAGAGCGCCTGGATCTAATTTGGCCGTGGAACACGGCGGTGCTTTTGTGCGCCAGACAGAATGGGAGGCGACGCAGACGGTCTGGCTTTACCGCGATGCTTCCACCTCGATGGCATTTGGCGTGAAGAAAGATTACGCGGAAACCCTGCTGCTGGCATTGGGGATTGTCCTCCTGAACGGCGGCGAGCAGGTGGGTTTGCTCGGCACGGATCTCGCGCCGCAAACGGGCTATCCGTCTATCCAGCGGCTGCACGAAATGCTGCCTGCTCAAATCCATCTGGCTGAAAGAGGCCGCCCCGTGGCCGGAAGGTCGCATGTGGTCCTGATCAGTGATTTTTATTTTCCGGTTGAAGGTCTTGCGGAATTTTGTGAAAAACTGGCCGTGCGGCATGTGTCGGGCACGCTGGTGCAGGTTTTTGATCCGGCTGAACAATCGCTGCCCTATGAGGGCCGCATCAAGTTTGAAGATATTGAAGGTCAGGATACTGACCCTCTCGATGTTCCGCAGGTTGAGGCGATCCGCGAGGAATATACGCAAAGGTTTATAGCGCACCAGAAGGCGCTGGAGGATATGGCGCGGGGTTTCGGCTGGGCATTCGAGAAATTCAGCACGGACGTGAAGCCGGAAGCGGCCTTGTCGCAGCTCTACGATGTTTTGTCGGTTAAGAAGTGATGATGTTTGACGATGTGACATTTCTTTTCCCTTGGATATTAGCTGCGCTGGTTGCTGTGCCGGTGCTGTGGTGGCTGCTGCGTGTCATGCCGCCGCGCGCAAAAACGGTAAAGTTTCCGGCCTTCTTTCTGCTGAAGGGGCTTTCGACGAAAATAAAATCGGCAGCGCATACGCCGTGGTGGCTGCTGCTGCTGCGCTGCCTTGTGGCCGCGCTTTTTATCCTTGCCTTTGCCGAGCCTGTGCTGCACCCGGCGGAAGATCTGCCCGGCGGCAGTAAGGGTGATGTGCTGATCGCGATCGACAACGGCTGGGCATCGGCGGGCCACTGGCAGGAACGCATGGACAAGGTGCGCGACACGCTGCAGCAGATCAAGCGCAGCGGCAGGCCGGTGATTTTCCTGCCTACGGCGCCTGACGATGATGACGGCCATGTGCGCAGTTACGGCCCGATGGAGGCCGCGCAGGCGGATGAATGGCTGAATCGCCTCAAGCCCCAGCCGTGGCCGGCAGCGCATGAGGATGCTGCGGGCGTGGCGCAGAAAATTGCCGGCGAACAGTCTGTAACGCACGCCGTATTTTTTAGCGATGGCACCACAGAAGATGCAAAAGAATCCCGCCACCTGCTGAAATTCATGAACAGCATTGTCATGGATGATGCCGTCAATAATCCTGTGATTCTCCGGCAGTCGGATGACGGGAATTATTCCCTCGAGCGGCTGCATGGCGAAGCGCAGGACAAGCCGGTGGAAGCCATAGCCTATACAACCGACAACAATATCGCCGATGAAATGAAAGTGAACTTCCCTGCTGGCCAGACCGAGCTGAATTTTAAATGGGACATGCTGCCGGAAGTGCGCAACAAGACATCGCGCCTTGCGGTGAGTGATCCCGCCATGGCTTCCGCCGTTTTTCTGGCGAATGCGCAGTGGCGGCAGCATCCTGTCGGAATTATTGCCGACACGACGCAGCGCGAGAACCGCAACTTCCTCAGTGAAGTCTATTATCTCCGCCGCGCGCTGGAAGCCGGCAGCCACCTGACGATTGATCATCTTGATGTTCTCCTGAAAATGCCTGTCTCCGCCCTGATTTTGCCGGACAGCACGGCGCTGACGGCGTCGGAAAAAAATGACCTGTCCAAGTGGGTTCAGGATGGCGGCTTCCTGATCCGCTTTGCGGGGCCTCATCTTGCGGCAGCAGGAGAAAATGATCCGCTGCTGCCTGTGCCATTGCGCTCCGGCCAGCGGACGATGGAAGGCGCGATGACGTGGGAAAAACCGGTGCATCTCGGCGAGATTTCCGTGCAAAGCCCGCTGTACGGTCTGCCAGTGCCGCAGGACACGACCGTAACGCGCCAGGTGCTCGCCGACCCGTCGCCGGAGGTGTTCGAGAAAACATGGCTCCAGCTTGAAGACGGCACGCCGCTGATGACGGGAACCAAGATGGACAAGGGCACGCTGGTCCTGATCCACACCACCGCGGGGCCGGACTGGTCCAACTTCTGCTATTCCGGCCTGTTTGTCGAAGCGCTGCAACGCATGGTATCGCTCAGCAACGGCATTAGCAGTTACAAGGCGCAGACAACGCTGCCGCCACTGTTGCTGATGGATGGCTTCGGCAAACTGAGTGCGCCGGACAGCCGCACCGTCGCCAAGCCCCTTCTGCCGGGAGATGATTTTATCCCGTCGCCGCAGACACCGCCCGGCCTTTACGGCGGTGCGCAGGAATTTCAGGCTTATAACCTTGGCGATGCGCTGCCCAAGATGCAGGCGCTGAAAGATATTCCGGCATCGGTGACTGTTGAATCCTACCAAAAGACCGGCGAGGTTGATCTGAAACAGACTCTCCTCAAATGGGCGCTGCTGTTGCTGCTGCTCGATACGCTGGCGACGCTGCGTTTGCGCGGGATCATGGTCTTTCTGGCACTGATGCTGTGCAATGCGGCGCCGGCACAGGCAGCGCTCGAAGCGAAAGATCTCGCGTCCGGACTTTATCTGGCCTATATCGAGACGGGTGATCAGGACGCCGACCGCACAAGCTATGACGGGTTGACGGGGCTGAGCGAAGTTATCAGCCAGCGCACGACCGCAAAAGTGAAAGGTGTTGTTGCGCTCAATCCCGATACTGACAATCTTGCCTATTATCCGGTGATTTACTGGCCGATGACCGAACGGCAGCAGAACCTGACCATGACAGCAGCCAATAACATCCAGAATTATCTCAGTCAGGGCGGCATCATCCTGTTTGATACGCGCGACAGACAATTTGGCGGCGAGGAGGGGCAGAAGTCCACTCCCGGCGCGCGCAAGCTGCGCGAACTGACGCAGAGCATCGAGATACCCGAGCTGATTGAAGCGCCCAAGGATCATATTCTTACACGCAGTTTTTATCTGCTGGATAATTTCCCCGGGCGTTATGATGGCGGCACGCTGTGGGTGGAAAAAGAGCCGAGCCCGCGCCACGACGCTATCACGTCTGTTATCATTGGCGCAAACGACTGGGCGGCGGCATGGTCGAAGAATGAAAACGACCGGTCGCGGTTCATGATCGAGCCGGGCGGCGAGCGGCAGCGCGAGATGGCGTACCGTTTCGGCGTCAATCTCGTCATGGTGGCGTTGACGGGTAATTACAAAGCTGATCAAGTGCATACTCCTTATATTCTCCAGAGGCTCGGGCAATGAACGCAGCATTCCAGTGGTCGCCATTGCTGCCTTACATTACGATCGCCCTGCTGGGGGCGATGGCGGTTATCGTCGTTCTTATTGCCCGCCTGAAACGTGCGACTGATTTTTACTGGCGCGGTTTGTTGTTTGTTGTCCTCGGCAGTCTGCTGCTCAATCCGATCGTGGTGAGCGAGGTACGCCAGCCGTTGCCGGACAAGCTCGTTATTGTCCTCGATGAATCGGCCAGCGAGATGATCGCCAAGCGCAATGAAGCGGCGGATAAAATCCTCGATTACATTAAAACGCAGCTCAAGACGATGCCGAATGTCGAGCCTGTTATCGTTCGTGCCGGTCAGGATGCTGTCAGCCTGAAAAACCAGAACACCTCTCTTTTTGCAGCGCTGCAGGACAATCTTGCCGATATCCCGCTTTCGCAGGTGGCGGGCACGATCCTGATCACTGACGGGCAGGTGCATGATGTGCCGGAAGATGCCAGACCGTGGGAGAAGCTTGCGCCGTTTCATGTCATCCTCACCGGAAGAAAAGATGAGTTCGACCGCAAAATCACCGTCACCGAAGCGCCGAAATACGGCATGCTCAGTCAGGATGTGACAATCAAGGTCAGGGTCGATGATATCCGCAAGGCGACAGGTGCCGGACCTGCGGTTCTGAGTGTCAGTCAGGACGGCAAACCTGCCAGCCAGTCGACAGTCACGCCCGGCGAGGAGCAGAGCTTCACGTTCAAGCTCGACCATCCCGGCCAGAATGTTTTCGAGTTCTCCGTGCCGGTCGAGAAAAACGAGCTGACGGGCATCAACAACACCGCCGCAGTTATTGTCAACGGCGTGCGCGACAGGCTGAAGGTGCTTCTGGTCTCCGGCAGGCCGCATATCGGCGAGCGTGCGTGGCGCGACCTGCTGAAATCCGACCCGTCGATTGACCTTGTGCATTTCACGATCTTGCGCTCGCCCGGATCGTTCGATGCAGCCCCGCAGAAAGAAATGTCGCTGATCGCTTTTCCGGTGGAGGAGCTGTTCGAGAAGAAGATCAAGGATTTCGACCTCATCATCTTCGATAAATATGCGCAATACGGCCTCATGCAGCAGCAATACTTCGCCAACATCGCGGCCTATGTGAAGGATGGCGGCGCGTTCCTCATGGCGATGGTCTCTGACCAGCCGGAGCAGAGTCTGTTCCTGACAGCAGTGGGCGATATCCTGCCCATCGAGCCGAAGCCGCCGGAGCAAAGCATTATTTCCGGCTCGTACCTGCCGCAGCTTACGGATACAGGAAAAACGCATCCAGTGACGGGCGACCTGCAGATCAATGATAACAACAAGCCGTGGGGCACATGGCTGACGCAGGTCGATGTCAACCAGACCAAAGGCCAGACGCTGATGACCGGCAATAACGGCAGACCGCTGCTGATGCTCGACAAGGTGGGCGAGGGGCGCGTGGCCGTTCTTACCAGCGACAACATCTGGATGTGGTCGAAAGGTATCGATGGCGGCGGGCCTTACACCGAGCTCCTGCGCCATGTCGCGCACTGGCTGATGAAGGAGCCGGAGCTCGAGGATGACTTCATCAAGGCGGAAGTGCGCGGCAATGTCATCACCGTATCCGAGCGCAAGCTGACGACGGATCTGAAAAGCGTGACGCTGACGCGGCCCGATGGCAAAGATGAAACCATCACTCTCGACACGCAGGGCAAGGGCTGGGTCAGTGCCAAGGTCGTTGCCGACCAGAACGGCATCTACCGTTTCAACAACGGCAGCAAGTCCGCGTTTGCCATCATCGGCACGGCGGTGAGCGCGGAATTCTCCGATGTCCACACGACGGAAGACAAGCTGAAGCCGCTGGTGGACAAAACCCATGGCACGATCATCTGGTATTCGGAGACTCCGCATTTCTCTCTCACTAAAGTAAGTGCACACCAAAGTTCGTATGGCGGGCATGACTGGATTGGAATTAAGGAAAACTCTGCTTACACTGTCAAAAACATTGTCAGTACAGAACTAATCCCCAACTGGTTATTTTTACTTATTATTTTCGGTGGTCTGCTGGCGGTCTGGGCGCGCGAAAGCGGTAAGGGAAATATTCTTCCAAAGTAAGTTTGACAAGCGTCATATAGTAACTAGAATATTTAACAGTAAGTACTTATCTAACGGCCCACGCCTAATTATAAGGATACTGCGATATGAGCATGAAAGCGAAGCTAGGAACTGCCCGTAAGCCTTTTCCCGCGCCTGTTGTTCCGCAGAAGTAGTCGTTACGTTTTTCCTTTCCCTTTAAATTATCTGTGCTGCACCATTCGTCATGAATATGATGCTCATCACATCATGCCTTGACCGCAGGGCGATGTGACTTTACTTTTTAGAGCATGGATCACAAAACACCCCGCAATACCGCTGTTCCGCAGAACAGGGCACAGGACCAGAAGCGTGCCGGCGCGAAGGTGCCTGAATGTATATCAGCCACGGAACGCGGCGCGGCCCTGCGCCAGAATTTGCTCAAGCGCAAACAGCAGACGCGCGCGCGCGACGGCTCCGCCGTCAAATTAAATAACAGCTCTGCCGTCAAATCAAATAACGGCTCCGCCGTCAAATCAAATAATCCCAAGGAGAAATAAAATGGCCATCATGCCCGACTCATGGATACGCGAACAATCACTTGAGCAGAAGATGATCACGCCCTTCGAGGAACGCATGAAACGCGAGGGCATTATTTCTTACGGGCTTTCCTCCTATGGTTACGATTGCCGCCTTTCTGACGAGTTCATGATATTCACCAATGTCGACAATGCCATCGTCGACCCGAAAAATTTCAATCCCGCCAGCTTCGTCACACGCAAGACGGATGTCTGCATTATCCCGCCGAACAGTTTTGTGCTGGCGCGCACCGTGGAAACATTCAAAGTGCCGCGTGACGTGCTGGTGATCTGCCTCGGCAAAAGCACCTATGCGCGCTGCGGCCTTATCGTGAATGTCACGCCGCTCGAGCCCGAATGGGAAGGGCAGGTGACGCTCGAAATTTCCAACACCACACCGCTGCCCGCCAAAGTCTACGCCAACGAGGGAATCGCCCAGTTCCTGTTCTTCAAGGGTGACACCGTCTGCGAAGTCTCCTACGCCGACCGCGCCGGCAAATATATGGGCCAAAAGGGCGTTACCCTGCCCAGAATGTAGGAAATCCGCTAAAATTAACGTTTCCTTAATCATATTATTACATAATAATATGCAGGTATAAGGGATGCGCGGATGACGGAAGATATCGGCGAATATAGCTTTAATTTTAAAAAGGAAGTGGATGAGTTGAGGAACAGCCTCGGCGACAGAGCGAATAGTATCTTATTCGCAGAAACGGATGTTGTTAGAGGTACGGATGCTACCTCTCAACAAATAAACGTAAAGATAGCGGGCCACTATGATCCGGACGTAACAAAGGCCGTTGCGTCGATCATTGCTGTTGCAGCGGGAGCTAACACCTGCTCAGTGAACATACCCATAGGTGCCGAGACTAACGCAGGCTATATTATCTCTCTCCTGAAAAACGAAAATTTTACTGATATGTTCGGGCTGGAAAACAAGCCTTTTCTGCGTCTTTATACGCTTTATCATGAGACCGCCCATGCATTAATCGATGGCGTCGCTGTTGATGATGACCATCCGTTCAGGGAATGTGCAGCCGATGCTTACGCCGCTATCCGCTGTTTCCAGCGCTTTGGCTGGGATGCCGGAAATCTTTTATCCATGATCAGCTGGGGGCATGCGTGGGAGGCGGTTTCCGGGGCTACCAGTCATCTGACGATCTCTGTCCTCGATAAAATTATTGCAGATAGCGCCCAGCGGGATTTCTCAAAGCTGACTCCGGAAGAAACCGTAGAACTTGCCGAAACTTACGCGAAAGAGTGGACGCCGGACGTATCCGTTCTGTCTGCAACGAGAGCTGTCTTCGGGCAGAATTCTACTGATACTGTGATTACGAAGCTGGCCGAAACAGCTCTTTCTTCATCTAATAATTTTATCTTCTATGTGGGGTCAAAGTTCCTTCAGCCTTTTCTGCGGCCTGACGGGATTATCAGGGATGGCGTGCCATTCCATCTTCCGGAGGGCAAGAGACAGGAATATTCCGCTCTCATTAAAGAACGCGCCTCCCATATGAGCTTGCGCGAGATATTCAATGTAGCTGCGGTAAGGGCGGAACCGCCTCTTGCCGAACTCCTGAAGGTTTCCCTGCCGAAAGGCCAGAAAAAATTTAGCGTGAAGGTGTAGAGAATAGAATGATTGATGACATCAACAGCTACACTTTCGATTTCGAGAAGGAAGCCGGCGATTTGCACCGCAGGCTGGGTACTAAAGGCGATAATATTCTTTTTATCGAGGCGGAAATTACGCAGTCAGGCAATGATAGCGAACCATCACAGGTTAGAACGCGGCGCATAGTCGGCAGCGAGGAACTCAAACGTGTGAATTCAGCGGGGGCCAGTAAATTTGTAACTTCCCATTATCACGAAAGCCCCAAAGATTCTTCAAGGGCATTTACTTTGCGGGAAAGCGCCGAGGGCGCCATCCTTGGTCATATCGTTTCCATCAGGAAGAATGAGCCTTACACCAAAACATTCGGCAAAGAGAAAGAATCCTTGATGAGGCTTTGGGTTCTTTACCATGAAACGGGCCATGCCTTGGTTCCCGATGGACCAGAGGATGATGTTCATCCTTTCAGGGAATGTGCGGCCGATGCCTATGCCGCGCTGTGTTTTTTTCAGCGGTTTGGCCAGGAGGCCGGAGATTTATTGTCAATGATCAGTTGGGGGCGTTCTTTCGAAACTGTTATCAGTGATCCCGGCCATCTGACAACCCCCGTTCTTGATAAAATCATTGCGGATAGCGCAGCATATCAGAATTTTCTGAAGCTGAGTCCTGCTGAAACCATGACGCGTGCAGAGACGTATGCAAAAGATTGGACGCCTGAAGCCTCCACTCTGATCGCAGCGCGGCCTTTTTTTACGCAAGCGGGGCATATCAACCTTTCCCAGCTCGCCGAGACATGTCTTACTTCTGCCAATGATTTTGCTTTTTATATAGGCTCCAAATTGTTTCAGCCTTTTTTGCATCCCGATGGGGTTGTTCTGGATGGCCAGATAATTAAGATTCCCGACGATCAGCGGCAAAAATTTACGGCTGCCATAGAGACGCGCGCGGCGGGCATGGATCTGTGTGATATATTCGGGCCTGCTGCAGAGAGATCAAAAAAAGAACCCCCTCTCGCGGAAGCCCTGAAAGTTTCCCGCCCCAAGGGTCAGAAACCATTCACTGTAAATATATAAGTGCGTCCTTTATTTAGGGGATAAAATTCCCATAAATATTATAAAAGCTCTCGTCTCCCTTGAATTGCAGCATCCACATGTGAGACAACATCCCCATGGATAAAATCAGGATTTATGGCGGCGGACCGCTGAACGGGGAGATCGAGATCAGCGGGGCCAAAAACGCGGCGCTGCCGCTGATGACGGCGGCGCTGCTGACAGATCAGCCGCTGGTGCTGCACCGCGTCCCCGATCTGCGCGATGTCACTT
>PLXM01000071.1 GCA_003153235.1 Rhodospirillales bacterium | reverse complement strand
GCGGCGCCATCAGGATGCGGTTGGGGAGGGTGAAAGCTCCCATTTTCAGGGATTCGAAAAGCGACGATTCCATTTTTTATCCCGGATTAAATTTTTTGGTCATGTATATGAATGTATTTGAAATCGTTTGATAAAATACATCATTACCGCCCGATATGCCAGAGATTTGAATATATTAATTGACATAATAACTATAATGTACGATATTAGGTAAAATAAAAAAGACGGGTAAAGCATGGAAAAAACGCCTACATCCAAAAAGAAACGCCGGGTCAGGGGGGCACTGTGTGCCGCCTTTGCGGCGGCGGTTCTTGTGTCCGGCGGCGGTTATGCCCTTGCGTCGCAAGGCAACAATTCGCATCAAGGCAACTCCCAGCAGAAAAAATCCAACCAGAACAATGCCGCTTCCACAACCGAGCCGGGTACTGTTCAGGCCTTCGGAGGGAAGGCAACGCAGGAGTCTCAGTCTACCGATCCCTATGCAAGCAACTGGGACAGTATGGTTCAAGCCCAAGCAGGATGGATGCAAGATCAGAAATACGCCGGCCCCTTCAACTCTTTTCTGGCGCAATACGATCAGTTCAGAGGGCAGTCTCTCGCGGAGATGGCGAATAATGTCAACACCCAGATGCTCAGCCAGATCACCTATAGTGATACTCTTTACGGCCAAGCTGATGATTACTGGGCCACGCCGATTGAAACGGCCATGAACCGTCAGGGAGACTGCAAGGATCAGGCGATCCTGCAATATTATATCATGCGTCATCTCGGTGTGCCGGAAAACCGCCTGTTTGTGGCGGTTGTCGATGCTATAAAATCCGACAACTACGGCGACCATGCTGTCTTGCTGCTGAACACGGCACCGTATGGACAACCGGAAAGTTTCGTTGTGATGAACGATGGCGGCGCGGTTGTTAACTCGAACCAGTATGAAAATTCAAATACGCTTCCGCAAGGATGGCCCGATACTTACACATTTTATGATGCGAGAAATACAGACGGCTTCTGGGCGACGAAATATTCAAACGATTCAGTAGGAGAACAAGTTTCAAATAACGCAGTAACGGCCAAGACAATAGTCGCCGTGAGCCAGCCGCCGGGACTGCCGAAAATGACTTTCAGGATAGGTTAGGTATGAAAAAATCCCCTTCATCAAAACCAAAAAAGAAACACCGCGTCAGGGGACCGCTCTGCGTCGCTTTCGCGGCAGCGACGCTTTTGTCCGGTTGCGGTCTTTTCGGTCAGCACAACCAGCAAACCTATCCCAACGGGACAGAGCCGAGTATCGTCCAGGTTTTCAACGCGTCTGCCAGTCAGTCCGATCCGTCGAACAATCCCTTCGGCGGTCAATGGAATGCCATGCTGCAGCACGAAAGTCATTACATGGCCATAGCCAAGGATGCGCAGGCCTACAAAAACTATCTGGCGCAGTATAACAATTTAAAAGGCGAGTCTCTTGATCAAATGGCGGTAGACGTTAATAACACAGTGGAAAACCAGACCACCTATACCAGCGATCCGGCACTGTATCATGCGGCAGATTACTGGGCGGCGCCGATTGAAACATCGATGTATAACCGTGGCGACTGTGAAGATTACGCCATCCTGCAATTTTATATCCTGCGCCATCTCGGCGTGCCGGAAGACCGCCTGTTTGTGGCGGTTGTCAATGCCGAAGGAGATACCAGCGCCCCGGACCATGCCATTCTGCTGCTGAACGACGCGCCGGCAGGACAGCCGGAGCATTTTATCGTTCTTAACGATGGCGGCCCTGTCGTCAATGCTGCTGATTTTAATCATGCCGGGATCGTCCCGGAAACGCCTGACGGGCCTTACATATTGTTCGAGGCCATGAACAATGCTGCCTACTGGCAGGTGCAGAATACCGGCAGCGCGACGTCTGCGGTATCAGCAAATCAAAAGACTGCCCAAAAGGTTGCCGTCAGCGCACCGCCGGGACTGCCCCCCATGGTTATCAAACTCGGCTAGTTGACTTTATCCCTGTCACGGCGGAAAATACCCCAAATCACCGTTACAGAAAGCCGCTGTCATGAAAAAGAAGCTCAAACTTGTTGTTCCCAATAACCGCCCGTCACGTGCCGAGGCTGAACAGGCCGTGCGCACACTGATCGAATGGATCGGCGAAAATCCCGCGCGCGAAGGCGTGCGCGAAACGCCCAAGCGCGTCGTCAAGGCGTTCGAGGAATATTTCAGGGGCTACGGCATGAATGCCGAGGAAATCCTCTCCAAGACTTTCAAGGAGGTCGGCACTTATGACGGGCCGGTGCTGGTCAAGAACCTGCGCCTTGAATCGCGCTGCGAGCATCACCTTGCGCCCTTTGTCGGGCATGTGCATATCGCCTATGTGCCGGATGGCCGTGTGGTCGGCTTGTCCAAGCTCTCGCGCCTGATTGATGTTTACGCCAGCCGCATGCAGACGCAGGAAAGGCTCACGTCAGAAATTGCCGATGCGCTCGACAAATACATCAAGCCCAAAGGCGTTGCCGTATTGATCGAGGCAGAGCACTTCTGCATGAAACTGCGCGGCGTGGGCGAGGATAATGCCTGGACGGTCACCACGCGCTTCCTCGGGTCCTATAAAAAGGACGCCAGCGCGCGCGAAAACTTCCTCAAGATGGTCAGGGTTTAACCCGCTCTTTTATAAATCAGAATTTAGGCTGGTGTGAAGACAGTTTTTTCACCGGCTTACTGGTCGCTAGCGTGTCGCGAAGTTTACCGGTCCAGCTGCTCCAGCCTTTTTCAACCGCATACTGGAAGGTTTTTTCCAGTGCTGCTGCACCGCTATCGAGCAGGACATCTGCCACCTGCCACGCCTGATTGACGATGGCGGTATGCAGCATTCCGGAAGTGGGCTTGGCGCCCGCGTCGATCAGTTTCTTCGTCCAGCTGGACCAGCTTTTTTCAACCGTATACTGGAGGGTTTTTTCCAGCGGAGCTACGCTGCTGTCAAGCAGGACATCTGCCACCTGCCACTTCTGATTGATGATGGCGGTATGCAGCATCTCGGAAGTAGGTTTGGCGCCGGTATCGATCAGTTCTTGCGTCCAGACGCTCCAGCCGTTTTCAACCGAATACTGCAGAGTTTTCTCCGCAGGTACCGCGCCGCCGTCCATCAGGATCTGTGCCACCTGCCATCTCTGGTTGATGGTGGCGGTGTGCACCATTTCGGAGGTGGGCGTTGCGCCTGCGTCGATCAGCTGCTGTGTCAAGTTCGACCAGCCTTTTTCAGCTGAATACTGCAGCGTCTTATCAAGAGGGACAACGCTGCTGTCAATCAGAACATCAACAACCTGCCAGTTCTGGTTGATGGTGGCGGTATCCAGCATTTCCGGTGTGGGCACCGCGCCCGCGTCGATCAGCTGCTGTGTCAAGTTTGACCAGCCTTTTTCAACCGCATACTGGAGCGTTTTTTCAGCGGGGACAACGCCGCTGTCGGTCAGAACATCAACAACCTGCCAACTCTGGTTGACAGTGGCGGTGTGCAGCAGCTCCGGCGTGGCTGTTGCGCCCGCATCAAGCAGCTGCTGTGTCCAGTTGGACCAGCCTTTTTCAACTGAGTACTGCAGCGTTTTATCGAGAGGGACAATACCGCTATCAATGATCGGCCCGGCAACCAGCCAGCTTTGGTTGATAGTGGAGGTGTGCAGCATTTCCGGTGTGGCTGTTCCGCCCGCATCAATCAGTTCCTGTGTCCAGTTCGACCAGCCTTTTTCAACCGCATACTGCAGTGTTTTTTCGGCGGGGACGGCGCCGTCATCAATAAGGTCCCGCGCTTTATCCCAGCTTTGGTTGACGGTGGCGGCATGCAGCTGTTCCTGCAGCGATGAAGCAGCGGCGGGCTCTTGTGCCTCATCTTTCTGTGCGGCAGCTTCTGGCACTGCCGCCTGTCCGTTGTTATCATTTGCTGTTTCTTTGGCCGCAGATTTTTTGGCAGCGGCATCATCGAACTTCTCATGAAGTTCCTGCCAGTCGGTCATCCACTTGGGCTTCTTCAGCGGTTTTTGTTCCTCTTCATCGCTCATGGAAGGCTGCTCTCCGGCTGCGCATTAAAGTTTGAACGGTTTTGCCGGTATTGACGGCGCCTGCTTTGCGCTTTTGGCAATGCCGTTGGCGGTGATGGCGTCGGTCATGATTTTGGGCCACTCGGCCCAGTCTTTCTCCAGCACGTACTCGCATGTCTTCTTGTAGGGTTGCGCGCCGGCGGCAATCAGCACCTTTGCCGTGGCAATGTCGTTATTCTGCGCGGCGGTATCCAGCATCTCGGAGGTGGGCTTCGCGCCGTTCTTGATGAAACCCGCCGCCCAGTTGGCGAATTGGCTTTGCACGGCAAGCTCCAGCGTTTTTTGCAGCGGCACGATTTTCACTGTCAGCAGGGCGTTGGCTGTGTCGACATCGTTATTGGCCGTGGCGGTGTGCAGCATCTCCGGCGTGGGCGTTGCGCCTTTGCCGACAAAGGCTTTTGTCCATGATGACAGCTTGTTGTCGACGGCATATTGCAGCGATTTCTGCGATGGCACAACATTGCCGGTCAGCAAAGCGTTGGCGGTATCGGAATCTTTGTTCAGCAGAACGGTATGTAGCATTTCTGGCGTAGGTGTTGCGCCCTTGTTGACGAAAGCGCCGACCCAGGAGGACAGTTTCTTGTCGACGGCGTTTTGCAGTGTTTTCTGCGAAGGCACGACGTCGCCGGTCAGCAGGGCGTTGGCCATGTCGACGTTGCCGGCGAGAGTGACTTTGTACAGCAGTTCCGGTGTTACCTGCGCGCCCGCACTGACAAGCCCTTTGACCCAGCCGGTCATGTTCTTTTTCACAGTGTATTCCAGCGTTACCTCGAGTGGAACAGTGCCTGATTTGATCAGCGCGTTGGCAGTGTCCACGTCTTCATCAAGCGCGGCTTGATGAAGTTTTTCCTGCTCGGGGGTAGCGCCTTTGAACTTCGGCAGCGGCGCTTTTGGGGCCTCTGGCGTCTTGAGATCGGGGAGTTTCGGCATCTTTGGCATTTCCGGCATCTGTGGCATTTCC
>PLXM01000064.1 GCA_003153235.1 Rhodospirillales bacterium | reverse complement strand
AAACCAAGTCGTTGCGGAAGGTGTTATAACCTTCGCCAGAATCCAATCCCAAAGCATGCAGCGCCTGGTTAAAGTCAGAAAGCGTTGTCAGGCCCGTTGCTCTATTCGCTGAAATATCCGAAATAATTTCCGTTTCTGCCGCAGAGAAATCCCAGTAAGCATTAAAAGTTGTGCTGTCTAAGCTCAATTGAGGGTCATTGAACAAGCTTGCCAGGTCGGTTTGCGATTCTAGGTTAGCCAGAACCCAATCATGTAGCTGCTGATACGTCGCCGTTAAGATTACAACCGATTGCTGTCCGGGATTACTGCCACCAAGGTAAGGATCAACGAAGGTACCCCCAGTATATTTTTCAAGCGCAGCAAGCTGACGTGCATCGAAGTAACTACCGCGTGAACCGCCACTAACTCCTTCTACACCAGTCCATTGGTAGATAATCTCGTCAACCAGGGTATTACGCGTAGCATCGTCCGTTGCAGAGACAAAGGAAGATACATACCCTTCCAATGTCGTATCGCTGGCATTCGCCTGAGCCTGTATAGTCTGCTGCAAATCGGCAACAGCACCATAGCCATGAACATTTGGCAGGTTTGCAATATCATCCGTAAGATCGAGTATCGTGTCAGGCACCGTAAACATCGGATTGGTCTTGAAGTAAACATCTGCAACCTCGGCTGTTCCACCGCCAGTTTTTGTATATGCTGCTGTCTTACCTATTTCATTGCCGTTGACATCCACCGTGTCAGTATTGGCGGTAGACAAGCTTATTGAAGCAATGCCAGCAGCCGGCAGGGTTTCTATCTCACCGGAATCAACAACGCCGTTACCGTTTGCATCTACCCAGATGCGTAAATCCGACCAGTCCGTATCCGATGAATTGATAACGCCATCATGATTGCTATCAAGAGCAGCCAATGCCGCAAACCCATCCACCGCATAACCACCCCCAGACAGGGAAGTCGAGGTGCCGAACATTTGCGATCCATTTGTGATTGGCCCGCCCGTCGGGTCATTCACCAATATGCCGGTATTGGAACCCACCCAAGCAGTCTGTTCTGCAAACGCATTATTCTTATTGTCAAAATATGTGCCATTATCCAACGTCGTTGTCTGGATACCGCTGCCGAGATCAAAAACAAGTGGCTCGTAATAGTCAGGCGCAGAGTACTTTTGTAATGCAGAAGAAAAACTTCCAGCCCATGCCGGCGTCTCATTGCCAAGGTAATGAGCAACATCGGTCATAGAAGCGCCCATACTAACGAGAGTATTCTCAAGTGTACTCAGTGAGCTAACTATGGCACCATTAATAATAGAGACCATCTCTGATGAAACAGAAACACCCACCATTGCGAGAGCGGCGGCGCCGATAATACCGCCGATAGCGCCACCGACTGCGGCGCTACCAAATACCAAGCCAAGCGCTGCTCCGCCCGCTGCGCCGACTAACGCTCCATCTTCAGCTCCGATCAAGCCAAGCGTTACCCGAGCAGCCAGATTTTCTATCGTCAGTAGAGCATCGCTAAAATTGCCATCTTTTGCTTGTTTTTCAGCTTGTATGCCACTGTTGATAATATCATAGGCCATCATGGCCCCGCCAACAGCCGCAAGGCCCTTCATGGCGCCGCCAAGCACCGTGCCTAAAACTACACTTCCTTCTGTTCCAGTGACTTCACTGATGGAATTGGCAACGTTGTTAAGCCCCGCCCAGTCTTCATTCGCCGTAGCGAGAGCTTGCTTGACTTCCGGTGTCAAGGATGGAGCGGCAGAAAGTGCATCTGCAGCGGTTATATCTGAACTTAAGATATCGCCCGGGGATCTAACCGCAACTGTCTCGTCATTAGTATCGACGAGCGTGGGATTTTCCGTGCCCGTCACGCCTATCAATTTAGTTACGAGATCAGTTGAGGGGAGATCATAAGCACTCGCAGCTTCAGTATTTATAGGAACGGCATTTGCTACCGCTGCAGGTACTTCATTCTGAACGAGAATGGAGTACTGGGACAGATCAGGCCCTGCAGTGGTGTTCATAAATTGAGCGTTAGCCGCAACATTGCCTGATACGTAGCGCCAGAGAGGCTCAATAGAAACAGAATCTAGCTGGTCTCCCTTTAAAAGAGGCAATCCCGCATCAGCAAGATCTTTATTAATGGTATTCTTTATATCAACAAAAGTTATAAGATTCTCTTTCATATATTTGAATTGATCGGTATCAGCGATCTCATAGCCGCTGGGATCAGCATTAATTTTAGCAGCTACGTATTTATAAGCAGGAACATCACTAATATTCCCTCCATATTCGTAAAGCATTGTCTTACCTGAAGGAGGGCCCGCTGATTGCTCTGACAATAAAGTAAGAAATCCCCGTACATACCCAGATCCATACACATCCTGAATAACAGCTATTTGGTCTGCAGTAAGTTCTGCCCCCCCTTCATCAACTATAGAACGGGTTATAGACTGACTAACTAGAGCTGAGATGTCTATTGTCATTTCATTGCCTATTTAATTTTGGTTTTTTAGTTTTGAGAGAGCCTCGTAATATTTTTTACTCCATGAGGCTCTATCTGGTTCAAAATAGATTTTAAAGTCAGGAATATATTTCTTGATATGTTCATCAATTGTTATGAGACAGTACAGCCCTTCATGCACAAGATTACGATAGCGCTGATAATCTTGCTCAGTCAGCGGCAGCTTCGCTGCTTTTTTCATTGCTTTAATTAATCCTTCTTTAAAAACATCTTCGATTATATGTATTGAGCACGTAAAATTTTGAATTTCCTCATCGGTTTGTATGCGTCTTTTAAAATGCCCCGCTTCAAAAAGAAACTCCATGTCCCCCTCAGAAAAATAATATGGCCAAGTAACAAATTGATCCCACTTTAATCTCCCATAGCCCTGGCTCACCTTTACTCCAGTTACATCGTCTGTCGCGGTAGGCCACCGGCCAACTACTCTAAAAGTCACCTCAATTTTTCCTTTCGTGAAATTTTAATAGAAATGATGATAATATTTGAACTCAATGCTGCCCAAGACTGTGCCATGCTCGATGAAATATCCCAAACATTTTTCGATGATATTTGCCCTAAAAATAAAGTTTTTTTTATGACTGCATACAGCTGTGTTCACTTATCAGAAAATTTATAAGGAAGCCTGTGCCCCATTTATCTGTTTATGCAAGCATCCCAGAGATCACCCAAGTCCATAGAAGTTACAAAAACCTTTATGAAATAAGGATTTTTAGTCAGCACACGTTTTTCTGGGTCAATGGCGGTTCATTGACATGACAAAAAATTGGGGGGCATATTTGGGGGCATAAACAAAAGCGCCCCTCAACCCGCCTCTTTCTTATGGCAGTTCTTCCGGCAGAAAGCCCCCAGCCTGCAGGTTCCAGAGGCGGTAGAATATGCCCTTACGCTCCATAAGTTCTGCAAAAGAACCATCTTCAACAATACTGCCTTGATCCATGACAACAATACGATCCATATGGTTCAAGGTAGAGAGCCTGTGTGCAATGACCAACGTTGTCCGGCCTTTCATGGCTTGGGCCATAGCGCTCTGAATTGATTTTTCAGTTTCGCTATCGAGAGCCGACGTCGCTTCATCCAATACAAGGATTGCAGCATTCTTAACGATAGCACGGGCAATAGCAATACGCTGGCGTTGGCCGCCAGACAACTTTATTCCGCGTTCGCCGACCAACGTCTCATAGCCTTGCGGCAGGCCTTCGATAAAATCAGAGACAGCTGCCGCTTTTGCAGCAGCACGAATATCATCCTCCGTCGCGGCGTGCCGACCATAGCGGATATTCTCTTCCAGAGTACGGTGAAACAGGACGGGATCTTGCGGAATGACGGCAATTGCAGCGTGTAGGCTATCTTGTGTAACTTCAGCAATATTCTGTCCATCGATAAAAATACCGCCCCCATTTACATCGTAAGCACGCATCAGGAGCTGGCAAAGCGTCGTCTTGCCAGCACCGCTCACGCCAACAAAACCCACTTTCTGGCCGGCAGGGATCTCCAGTGTGAGTTGATCAAACAAGCTTCTTCCTTGTGCGTAGTTGAACGTAACACTCCGAAACTCAACCTTGCCACCTGACACATTCAAATCAGGGGCTGCGGGCTGATCATACACGCTGAGTGGAGTGGAGATTTTGCGCAGGGAGTCTTGCAGAATACCAATGTCATCGAACTTGGCGCTCAGCAGGTTGACCGTGCCGGCTATCGCGCCGAACAGATTGCTGACAATCCCCACGGTCATCGCCAATTGCGCCGTTGTCACATGCCCTGTCTGCCAGCTGTAAGCCAGAAGGGCCATGAAGCCGCAGAAGAAGAACGTCATGATGACATCAAATGTGCCCCAGAACCAACTGGCATAAACATAACGGTCAGTATAAGCCTCTGATATACCCCTGTGAACGGAATGGAGGCGCTGCTGTTCTTCGCGCCAGCCCACATTGTGCTGCACGAGAGAAAGATTTGTCACGCTATCCACAACGTACCCCGTCAGCCGCGAGGATGCTTCGGCCTGTCTTGTCGAAAGGTCCGTCCAGCGGGGAGCTGTGTAAATGGCGCAGATAATACCCATCGTCAGAAACGTCAGAATAAAAGCGACGAACAGCGGCGTTATCTGCCAAAGCAGAATGCTGGCCGTCAGAAAACGGACAGCAAGAGGAACAATGTTATACTGTATCTTGTCCCGCAGTCCGCTGATGACATCCCCTGCGCGCCGCACATGGTTAGCGAGGACACCCGCAAAGTTGTTGTGAAGGAAAACCTGACTTTGCTGTATCAGGCGGTTAAAAAGAAGCTCCCGCGTTGTATTGAGCAATTCCGGAACATAGTTCCGCTCAAAATATTCGCGGCCGCGATAGGAAATGTTCCTGGCTGTCCAAAGCCCTGCCAGCAACAGTATCTCGTGTGTAAGGGCTGGCCAAAGCTGTCCATGCGAAGCAACAATGGCTCCGACAATGCGCCCAAGCACCCACGATACCAGCATATCTAATGCCGTCGCCGAAGCCTCACAAGAACAAGCTCCGTAAGCGCGCAACTTCATGCCCGCAGAGCAATGACGCAGGAGATAAACAATAAACGCAATGGGCGTATCCGGTGTGCGGGGAATACGTTTTGGGGTGGGTTGTAAATGAGTAGTCATGACTTAATCTCTATATCCTCTTTATTATTTCAAGCTGGGTGCCTTCGCGCGGAAGCGGAAAAGCAAAAGGGCCCTCCCGATTTTCAGGAGAGCCCTTTTTGAAGGAGGTTGCTTATGCGGTTATTTCATTGTGAAACAGCATAACGCAACATCCCCTGGCAATCCTGCGGGAATAATGTGGCTCCAACGAGCCCGTATGTTTTGTTTCTGTTCCATGGGCGCAAACTAACTTGATTCGTTATTTTATGCAAGATCTTTTATCCTCAGCGGCAGCGCTGAAATCAATGCTGCTCGCGTCTAAGACTTGACAGGATATGCCACTGGGACTTTCAATGGTTTCTTTTTTGTACGTTAATGACATGGGAATTTCCTGTGCTAAATTTAACTAAGGCTGTCTTCCACGTGAACTTTTGAGAGGTTTCTTTTTGCTACTACGCCTTTGTTCAGCAAAACACCCGTGCCGTTTTCAGATCAATCTCTTTAGCCATTCCATCAGGATGAACGATAACCGTTGGGATATTGTCAAAATTCTTACCGTAATAGACTTTATCGGTATTCAGAGGCTTTATGCACAGGTCTATCAGACCATATGGTGTCCATTTCTTGATAGATTCGTATTCTCTGTTAGAATCCAATATGGACGGGTATTTTTACCTTGGGTATATGAAAATTTTTTTATACATGATGATCGTTTTTTCGGCTGTTTTCCTCATATATGTGAGTATAAACCCGCCTGTCGTTAACCCTGTCTGTCTGGATGATTGCAAGATTCGCGGGTTCAACCCGGACTACTGCCAAGTAAAGTGCTCTACTGACCCCACTTCCCGGGAAATTACAATAAAAGCGGAAGCACAGTGCACATATAGCTGCGCGCAAGCCGGGCAGAACAGTGATGATTGCGCCAGAGGCTGCAGATACTAACGGATATCAACAAGCTTATGAAGGCTTGATGGCCTTGACTATTTTATCATAGCTTTGTGGCGGCTTTGGCCTGGATATCGGTTTCTGGCTTTCCGGGGGCACTACTGCCTCAGCGGAAATAATTGCTTCAGGAGCAGTCTCTTCAACTGCAGGCGCTTCCGCTTCTGCCGCGATATACTTCGCAGCGGCATCTGCAAACTTTTCCGCGATCCCTTTCAATCTCGATACTTTTGGATATGAAGGAGACTGGGCAATCTCTTTGAGGTTGTTTTCGATGACTGCCGTTATCATACGCTCGGTCTGAACGTGTTGATCTGTCAGTTTTATAATATGCCTGTCTTCATCAAAAAGCTTGTCGACAGATTTTCCATTCATAGCGGCCTGTTCAACGTAAACCATGATCAGATCATATGCGCTATTGCTTATGGTGCTGAGTTTTTCAATTTTTTTTATCGGATCAGACATTTCCTCCGCCCGCTCTATCGCAGCATCGATCATATTTTCGAGGTCGATTTTCTCGTCCTCTTTCTTTTTCTTGCTCTTCTTAAAAAGCATGACTCTGCTCCATCGTTATATGAATCTGGTTTCTATTGACGTAATGCAAAATACAATGACATAACTAATCATGTCAATTAAAATTCATGCACAGTAATTTTCATAATATTAAAACTGGCGCTATCTATATATCATTCACCAGAAATTTTTTACGATCTTGAAACCGATCTCTGTCGTCTTGTTGCCGGGTTATTAAAATAACTGCGGCTTCTTCGCTGCGGCCCGTTTTTGCATCTTGTTTGCCGCATTTTTCTGGCTCATCACAGCTGCATCGATCAGACTTACGATCTCGGGGTGTTTTTCTTCGACGGCAATATCCCGCGCCGTGCGGCCTTTGTTATCTTTCAGGTCAAGCATAGCGCCGCTCCCGATCAGCAGTCTGGTACAGTTTTCCGACCCGAAATGGGCCGCCCACATCAACGCGGTATAGCCTGCGTTGCTCTGTTCATTCAGATCGGCGCCTTGCTTGCTAATAAATATCTGCGCAATAGCCGGGTGTCCGGCACAGGCCTGCATCAGCATCGTGCTGCCGTCCTTGTTTTTGTCATGGACGTCAGCATCGCGTTCGATCAGAAAATTCACAGTATCGATCTTGCCATTCATGACGGCAAACATCAGGGGCGAATAGCCGCCCAGGTTCTGGTCATTGATATACGCACCGGCATTGACCAGTAATTCCACGAGGTCCTTGTTCTCAACTGCCGCCATCATCAGGATGGTCTCATCAAGTGTGTTCTTCACATTGACTTTCGCGCCGGCGTCGACAAGCAGCTGCGCCACTTCGGTATGGCCTCTCAGGGCCGCGCGCTGCAACGCCGTATAATTGGCGTAATCGCCTTTTTCCAAATCCTTCTTCTTGGCTTTTTTCAGGAAGCGCTTCATGGCATCAACATCATTCCACTCAGCGGCCTGAATAATATCTTTCGCCCCCACCCTGACCTGCATATCGTCATCCATCGGAAAACTCAGCATGGCCCCATCCGGGGATAGACTGAGCACCGTCCTTTTAATATCGCTCTCCTTTTCACTAGCTGCGTTAAAATCTTCCTGAACAGAGGAAGAACCCGATGCATCCTTAAGCACCGTCTCGTTCTGCTCATGCAGGGCGTGCCAGTTTGTCAGCCAGTCTGGCAGTTTCAGGGGTGGCTGATTTTGCGGTGCAGTATCACTCATAAAGGCGCTTTCCTATGTTTCACTGATGGTGAGCGAGTATAGTAATTTTACGCAATACGTCAACGAATAAGTTAATATATTGTTTAATTTCAATTGGATAGCATCTCCGCAATTGATGGGCGTGTAAAAAAATACATTCTTGAGTTCGAGGCCTGCTTGGAACCCGATAGCGCTTCATGGAATAGAAAATATACAGAGGCTCGATCAAAATTAAAAAACATTCAGTGACTGAGATAACATGTTCAATGGATTGGCTGCGTAGCGCCGTTGCCTTGTTGGCAAACCACATTCTAAATGCATCGGTCAACGCATGTTCTATCTGAGTAATTTCAATATTGTTTCAATTTGCTCCAACCCGTTTGGTCACTGCGATAAACAGATTCCGTATTACTTGTGCCCATAAAAAAATATAACAACGAATAAAATTTCTATTTTCTAAAAAATACTATGTCTAGCCATTACGTCAACGCCCGTTAACCCTTTGTTAAGTTTTAATTGACGTTTCCCCTATCTGCTTTACGATAACAGGTGGGGTAACTAGAAACATGGTATATCGGGGGGCTATCCTTCTAAATGAGGTGTATACGACGTAACCAAGTCTTACGACTGGTGGTTGCGCGTGGCATACTATTGCGTCTGCCGCGGTATACCCTTATTGCGATTTTTTATTCCGCCCTCCTCGCCGCCATCACAGCATGTTCCTTCGACGGCAAAGACAACGGCAGCAAGTACGGCACAGCCGCTGCGCCGCCTCCAACAGCCAAACAGGAAACCATTGCGCCGATCCCCACGGCGATGGATACGTTCCGCGCGCTGGCCCCGCCCGACGGGCTGAAATTTACTCCTCTCTTCAATGACAACATCAGCGACACCAATGCCCGCATCAAGCGGCTGGAAGACGCTGTGCAGACGATCCGCAACGACGTCGACACGCTTGTGCCGACAATGGTACGCATGGTCGCGATCGAAAAAGATATCAAAGGATTAGTGGCTCAACTGCAGACTCTGACCGACCAGAACCAACAGGCTCAGATGCCGGTCGCTCCTGCAGGAACGCCAAGAAATTTACCGCCACCACTCCCCAAACAATCCAGTGGCGGAACAACAATACCAGGTGAAGATGTCGCGAAGGGCACAGAACCTGCTAAGGCCGATGAAGCCAAAGCAGGACCGGTTGCGCCTTCTTCACTGGTTACCCCAGAGGCTGCGTCTAAAGGAGAATTGCCCCCTGAAGACGCAGCCTCACCTCATTCAACTACCCCGGCGGACGCAAAACCGCAGGGTTCTAATGATGCTCCGAAAACAGAGCAGCCCGCAGCGCCTGTTAACAAAACCGAAACCGCACCGCAGCCTGCCGCAGCCGAAGCTCCCGCAGCTGTCACCGGGAATGTCATCAACATGCACATCGCTGACGACAAGGACAAAACCCAGCTGACGCTCGACGTCACGGCCGATGCGCCCGCTCCGGTGAAACTGATTGATAAAGACAAAGTTCTTGTCATCGATCTGGCGCACTTCAGCTGGGGCGGCAAGGATGCATGGGAGTCCGACCACAAGCAGCTCATTACCGACGGCTACATCAAGGACGGCAAACTGTACGTGAAACTGAAACATGCGGCTGAGTTCAAGACGCAGAACATCCTGCCGCCATCTGACGACGACAAGAACTACAGGTTGGTGATCAACCTGTTTAACAAGAAGGTGCAAAAAGCAGCAACGGCGCCAAAAGCCAAGGCGCCCAAAGCGGCATCACAAACGCCACCGGAGGCGACGAGGGCAATCGTCGCACCGGCCGCTGCTCCCGCACCTGCAGTAACAACACCGGCTCCTGCGCCTCAACCCGCAGCACCGCCGAAAGCAACAGCGGAGGATTTTCCATGAGTTAGGTTACTGATGCTTCATATTCTTTGCATATGAAGTCAGCTGTGTGCTTAAGGCAGAATCAACACCGGTTTTGGATCCTTGGCGCAGCTCCTGAATATCGTGCACCACACTCCTCGCGGGCGGGTCATCCCGCTGGCAAAACGCCCGGGGTCCGGTGAACGGATGTTTAGAGCTTCAGCACGTTGGTTTTATGTGTTTTTATGCGTAACGTCGGCCGCAATAGGCGGTCTGATAATGATTTTATGCACCGCTGCAGGCGGCGCCATTGCATTGCAGGGTCATAAGTAACCCACTGATTCGGAAAGGTATTGTCGTTATAATCATTTTGGTGAATGCAGAAATGCATCACGAAATCCAAGTCCGCCGCANNTCCGCCGCATTAAATTGGCAAGAATTTTATCTAATCCATTGATTATTAAGGAATAATTATACCGCATTTTGTCTCGTCATTCATTGCAAAAAATTAATGATTTTTACCAAGACCTCGCGGCAATTACCATGTAACAATAATCGCACACCGAATAACTCGGCACTTCCTTCGGAAGAATCTTTAAACAAATAAGTAAAAAACTTAGGAGAGAAAAAATGAAAAACTACGTACTCGCAGCCGTTCTGGCTCTCGCACTCAGCGCACCCGCAATCGCTCACGCTGAAGATGCACCTGCTGCTGCACCTGCTGCTGCAGCACCTGCTGCTGACGCTGCTGCACCTGCTGCTGACGCTAAAGCACCTGCAAAACACCACCATCACCATCATGCCGCTGCAAAAGCAGCTGCGCACCACCATCACCACCACGCAAAAAAGGCTGAGAAGGCCGCTGATGCACCTTCTGCAGCTCCGACATCTACACCTACAGTTCCAGCTGGCAACCAGTAATTACTGGTTAACGCCCGGATAAGAAAAAGGCCCGCTTTTAAAGCGGGCCTTTTTTTATTGTGCAATATTCTTTTAAAACTTCAGAGCCAGCACGCGTTCGATATGCGTGAGCTTTGATATCTCCGCGATAACTTTTTCCGGTATCGGCTCATCAACGGAAATCAGTGCAACAGCCTTGCTCTTACCGGGAATGCGCCCCAGCGTGAAGTCGGCAATGTTGATCTTGGCATCGCCCAGGATTGTACCCATAGCGCCAATCAATCCTGGTTTGTCCTGATTGACAATATAGAGCATATGCTTGCCGAGGTCCGTCTCAACCGGAACGCCGTTGATATCCACAACACGCGGATGTACGCCAAAGACAGTCCCGGCCACAACATTCTTTCCCGTCGCCGTAATGACGGTCACCGAGATCAGCGTCTGATAGGTAGCCGACTTTTCACGCTTGGTTTCACTCAGCGCAATGCCCAATTCCTTGACCTTGGCGGGCGCACTGACGATATTCACGCCTTCCATTGACGGCTTCATGAACCCGGCAAGAATAAGCGCGGTCAGCGGCTTGGTATTCAGCATCGCCACATTGCCTTCATATTCGATTTTGATCTCTGTCGGCGAATCTTTCACCAGCTGGCCCACAAAACTGCCCAATTGCTCCGCCAGTTTCATATAAGGCTTCAGCTTCGGCGCGTCCTCCGCACTAACTGAGGGCATGTTGACGGCATTCGATACCGCCCCTTGCAACAGGAAATCCGCCATCTGTTCTGCCACTTGCAGAGCAACGTTCTCCTGCGCCTCAACTGTGGAAGCCCCAAGGTGCGGTGTGCAGACGACATTTTCATGATTAAACAAGATATTCGTCTTGGCCGGTTCAACTTCAAACACATCCAGCGCCGCACCCGCGACATGCCCGCTATCGAGCGCCGCCTTAAGGTCAGCCTCAACGATCAGCCCGCCGCGCGCGCAATTGATCAGGCGCACACCCTTCTTCATCTTGCCGATGGTGAACTTGTTGATAATGCCCTTGGTGTTCTCGGTCATGGGTGTATGCAGCGTAATGAAGTCGGAACGCGTAAACACATCTTCCAGTTCTACCTTCTCAACGCCCAGCTCTACAGCGCGATCCGCCGACAGGAACGGATCATAGGCGATAACCTTCATTTTGAGACCCACGCCGCGATCAGCAACGATGGAACCGATATTGCCGCAGCCAATGACGCCCAGCGTCTTGCCGAACAACTCCTGCCCCATGTATTTCGACTTTTCCCATTTTCCGGCATGGGTTGACGCATTCGCCGACGGTATCTGGCGCGCCAGCGTCATCATCATGGCGATCGTGTGCTCTGCTGTGGTGATCGAATTGCCGTAGGGCGTATTCATCACGACAACGCCGGAGCTGGTTGCTGCCGGAACATCGACGTTATCCACGCCAATGCCGGCGCGACCGATGACTTTCAGCTTGCCGCCTGAAACTTTCAGGATCTCGGCAGTGACTTTGGTCGAGGAGCGAATGGCCAGACCATCAAAGTTCTTGATCATCTCCTTCAGCTCTTCAGGCTTCAGGTCTGTCTTAACCGTTACATCCACGCCGCGATTTTTGAAAATCTCCTCGGCCTGCGGACTCATTTTGTCGCTGATCAGTACTCTTGGTTTTGTCATGTTTATTAAGCCGCCTTTGCTTGTTCTTGTGATTTTATGCTCACGTATGCCCAGTTAATCCACTCCAGGCATGACTTGATATCAGCCGTTTCGACCGTCGCGCCGCCCCAGAGACGATATGACGCTGGAGAGTCACGGTGATTGGCCACTTCATAGGCGATACCTTCCTTGTCGAGCATCTTTTCCGTGTCCTTGATGATCTTTAATTGTGTTTCCTTGTCTTTGACCGTGAACCAGGGGTCAACAACCTTGAAGCAGATGGAGGTGTTGGAGCGAATGTCCGCCCGCTCCGGCAAAAATTCAGCCCAGTCCGTCTTTGATACCCAGTCTTCAACCGCTTTCAGGTTAGCCTGTGTGCGCTTCAGCAAAGCCGGCAGACCGCCAATGCTTTCCGCCCATTTCAGCGCATCAATGCAATCCTCAACGGCCAGCATCGACGGCGTGTTGATCGTCTTGCCTTCAAAGGGTTCTTCGAAAAGTTTTCCTTCCTTGGTGATGCGGAAGATTTTCGGCATCGGCCATGAAGGCTGATAGCTGTTCAGGCGTTCAACAGCACGCGGGCTCAACGCCAGCATACCGTGTGCAGCCTCGCCGCCGAGAACTTTCTGCCATGACCATGTCACGACATCGAGCTTATCCCACGGCAGGTCCATCGCAAATACAGCAGACGTGGCATCGCAAATCGTCAGGCCCTTGCGGTCTGATTTGATCCAGTCACCGTTCGGCACCTTCACGCCCGAGGTCGTGCCGTTCCAAGTGAAGACGACATCATTGTCGAAATTAGCCTTGGAAAGGTCTGGAATGCTGCCGAAGGGCGCTTCGAGCGTGCGTGCATCTTTGATCTTCAGTTGCTTGACGACATCGATGATCCACATCTTGCCGAACACTTCCCAGCCCAGCACATCAACACCGCGCGCGCCAAGCAGCGACCACATCGCCATTTCAATCGCGCCGGTATCGGAAGCCGGCACAAGAGCCAGCTTGTAATCCTTCGGCATGCCCAGAATGGCCTTGGATTTCTCAATCACTTCCTGAATCTTTTTGAGGCCTACGGAGGCGCGGTGCGAACGGCCCAGCGGCGTACCCTTCAATGCGTCATACGACCAGCCCGGCCTCTTCGCACAGGGGCCTGATGAAAAGCATGGGTTTCCCGGTTTGGTGGATGGGCGCTGGACGGTTGTCATGAAGAAGCCTTTCTTTGTTTCTAAAACAGTGCCAAAATCATACTTTATAGCATGACAATAATAACGCCAATTCCACGGAAATAAAATGGCTGAAATCGCTGTTACCATTGTCGGAAATAACCTTAATTCTACGGCTGAGAACCGCGCCGCGCAGCTCATAAAAGAGACGGGCGTTGACGGTCTGCGCATCGACAGGCTGCATCCGGGACGGGCTATCGATATTCTGGTTAAGGCTGACTCCACTGCCCTGATGGCACTTCTTCGACAAAAACTGAGCGCATTGGAACCCTTTGATATTTTTGTTCAAGCCAATGACCACTTCCGCAAGAAAAAGCTGCTGATCGCCGATATGGATGCCACCATAATCCAGCAGGAAACGCTGGACGAACTTGCGGCGCACATGAACCTCAAGGACAAGATCGCCCCGATTACCGAAAAAGCCATGCGCGGGGAAATCGATTTTCAGGATGCCCTGCGGATGCGGATGAAGATGCTGGCGGGGCTGCCACTGACGGCAATATACGAAACACTCGGAAAAATTGAGTATTCACCCGGTGCGGCAACTCTCGTCAAAACCATGAAACATCACGGCGCGAAGTGCGTGCTCGTTTCCGGCGGGTTTGAACAATTCACCGAGGCGATCGCGCAAACGCTTGGCTTTTACAAAAACTTCGGCAATCAGCTTGAAGTGATAGATCAAAAACTGACCGGCATCGTCATCCCGCCCATCATCGACAAAACCGCCAAGGAGCGGATCGTTGTCGATCTCTCACGCGCGCTGGGCTATGACCTGAAACAGATCGCCGCTATCGGCGACGGCGCGAACGATGTTCCCATGCTCAAGAAGGCCGGAACCGGCATCGGCTACTTCGGCAAGCCCGCTGTCATCGAAGCCACACCGCACCAGATACGGCATACGGATTTGGTGAGCGTGCTCTATATGCAAGGGTATCGACAGGAAGAACTGGCAGAATAGTTCAGAACTTTAATTTTATCTTGGGCAATTGTTTCTGTTTACTGACAGCCTTGTCATGCATAGCTTTGTTCTTATTGGCTTCCGCTATATCCTGAATAATCTTTTCCTGTATCGCAGGAGCCTCCTTCAGCATTTGTATAATTTCTTCATGATTACCGTGTTCAGCCAGAACAAGCGCCGTGTTTCCAAACTCGTTTTTCTTGTCGATATCGGCAAGACCATCAATCAGCATGCGGACAATGTCTGTGCGACCTATAACGACCGCTTCCATCAACGCTGTATTACCGCCAGATTTTTTTGCCTTGTCCGGCGCGGCCCCATTCTCGATGAGCAGTTGCACCACATCGGCGCTGCCTTCCTGAACGGCTGATATCAATGCTGTGTATCCAAAATTGTTCTGCACATCAAGAGCCGCGCCTCTCTCGATCAAAAGACTCACCAGATCTGTATAACCACGTGCGGCAGCTGTGATCAATGCGGTATGACCATACTGACCTTTTTCGTTAGGATCTACGCCACGTTCCAGCAAGACAAGAACTTCTTTAGTATTATGCGCATGTACAGCCACAAAAAGTTCTCTCAAGGCTGGCTTTTGTATCTCTGCAGAGGTTGCGTTTAACAGTGTCATTTTGACTTTCTAATGATAAAATTATTATTCATAATAATAATTTTATAAAAAGAGTCAAGATGATTTGATACGAAGATATTTACCTCAGAAAAAGCTTTGTATTAAGCCGCTTTCCTCTTCGCGAGCGGCTGCACGGGGCGCTGTGGCACACCGTTATAGACGCTCAGCGGGCGCATCAACTTGTTATCTTCCAGCTGCTCGATGATATGCGCGGCCCAGCCGGTGATGCGGCTCATCACGAAAATCGGCGTGAAAATGGGGATTTCGAAACCCATCAGGTAATAGGCCGGCCCTACCGGATAATCGAGATTGGGATGGATGTTCTTTTTCTCGAGCATTGTCTTGGCGAGGATCGTCTCGATCTCGATCCACTTCTGGCCATTGCGGAGCTTCGCCATATCGTGGAAATATTTTGTCATGTATGGCACGCGGCTGTCGCCATGCTTGTAAACGCGGTGACCAAAGCCCATCACCAGCTTTTTCTTTTCAGACAACGCTTCGTCGATCCACGCCTGCGCTTTGGATGGCTCCTGAATATCGAGCAGCATGTGCATGACGGCTTCGTTCGCGCCACCGTGCAGCGGACCCTTGAGCGAGCCGATAGCCCCTGTCACCGCCGAATAAATATCCGACAGCGACGAAATGATGGTACGTGCCGTAAATGTCGAGGCATTGAACCCATGCTCGGCATAAAACGTCAGTGACGCATCAAAACAGCGCACGACTTCTTTTTGCGGCACGGTGCCGAAGTACATATGGAAGAAATTCTCCGACATGGAAAGATCCGCGCGCGGCGCGATAGGCTCCTGCCCTTTACGCAGGCGGAAATCGGCGGCGATGATGGTCGGGATCTGCGCCAGCATGCGGATGGCTTTTTTAAGGTTGCCGTCATGGGAGATGTCCTTGACTTCATGATCTTCAAGACCAAGGAAACTGACAGCGGTGCGCAGCGTATCCATCGGGTGCGCCGCATGGTCAAACTGACGCAGCACGTTCAGCATCTTCGGCGAGATATTGCGCAGGCTGCGTTCTTCCTGCTCGAATTTCTTCAGCTGCTCCGCCGTCGGCAATTCGCCATGCCAGAGAAGATAGGCCACTTCCTCGAAGCGGCAGAACTCGGCCAGTTCCTGCACAGGGTAGCCGTAGTATGTAAGGGAGTTCATTTCATCCACCACAGTGGAAATGCGGGTCGTGTCGGAATAAACACCGGCGAGACCTTTGGCAATTTGAGGCGCTGTCATGGGTTATCTCCCTATATATAATGTATGAACTGGGTTTTCATTTTAGTCCCTTTATAAGCCCTCCTTCAAGGGCAAGAAAGGCCATATATATCAATATGATATACAAAGTAAACCTTTCTTAAGCATTATCCGATACTATAAAATGACCAAGTGGGAATTTTTGTGGGGGAATCATGGGAGCAGCTGCCAATATCGTTTCTGCGCAACAATTAAGTGCGCAGAGTAATGTTGCCCTGTCTTTCATCAAGAAAAATGCCCAGGCAGACCAATCTCTGGTGAATATGATTTCGCAATCTTCACCCTCCGGCGGACGCGGTCAAAACGTGGATTTGACCGTTTAAATAAAAACCTCTTGTTTCTGAAAGGAATGACCCATGAGTTCATGCTCATCTTGCTCTTCAGCATCTTCGCAGCCATCCATTCAACAGCTCATTCAGAAGGCGACAAGCCCGACGCCGCAGCAAGCGAATAATGCGACGCTGACAAACGCAATCAATGCTGCTGACAAGCCACCAAAAACGGATGCGCTGAACACCAGCGGCGACCGCGGCACGCAGTTGAACGTTTCAACCTGATAATTATTCAGCCGTTTTTCTTGAGCGCTTCCGCGCGGCCTTTGACCTGCGCCGGATAATCGATGAGTTTCTGGAAGTCCTCGCGTGTCTGCAACTTCGGTTCCATGCCACGTTGCGTGCCTTTGGCGTGCAGCTCCCTGTACATTTCCGCCGCTGTATGGCGCTGCGCCCTGTAAACCGTTAGCGGGTTGAGGACGATATCCACCGCGCCGTTTGTTTCATCAAATATTTCCTTCGGCGTTTTCAGCGCGACCTTGCCGAATTCCGTCATGTTGGCCAGCACGGGCTTGCCGCCAGCCGCTTTTTTGACGGCAGCATAGGATGAGAGATCAGGGAACGCTTCGGCGAAAATCATGTCCGCACCGGCAGCAGCGTAAGCCTTAATACGTTCAAGCGTTTTCTCCATGCCCTCGACGGCCAGCGCATCGGTGCGCGCCATAATAACGAAATCCGCGCTCTTCTTTGCCTTTACGGCTTTCGCAATGCGCGCGACCGCCGCCTCGATGCTCACGACATGCTTGCCGGGCAGATGGCCGCAGGATTTTAAATCTTCCTGGTCTTCCAGATGCACGGCAGCAACGCCCATTTTTTCGAGCGTCTGGATTGTTTCAGCGACATCATCAAATCCGGTGTCGATATCGACCAGCAGCGGCAGCTTCACGCCACTGTCAAGGATGCGCTGCACGTTTCCGACGACATGATGCAGCTCGATGCGCCCGATATCCGCCCAGCCACGTGACGCCGCGATCTGGCTGCCCGAGGCATATATCGCTTTAAATCCAGCTCTCTCCGCTTCAAGCGCATCGCTGCCATCCGCCACGCCGACGATATGCAGCGGCGGACTTTGCTTTACGAGTTCACGGAATTTTTTCCCTGCGCTCATGCGGATTTCTTCCGTCCGGCCTTTACTGCCTTGCATGTATAAATCCCGCGTGTCTTTACTGTTTCCAGCGGCACGAGGTCGACCCGCGGTGTCAGTCCGGCGAGCTGGCTGGATGACGCTTTTTCAAGGCCGTCGACCGCCTTCAGGAACCGCTTGCGCTCCAGATCGCTCATAATGCCCTTTGTCAGGTTTTCAAGCTTACGGATATAATTCGGACGCTTCCATGGCGTGCGGCCAAACGGATGCGCATTGGCACAGGCCTTTGAATCCTTCACTACTTTGCCGTTCGAGAGCGTGATGATCATCGTGCCGCCATAGGCCTGCTCCTTGGGGTCCGTCGAGTGATAACGGCGTTCCCACTCGGAATCCTGCTCGGTGCGGATTTTGGCCATCGCCGCGCGCAGCTCTTCTTTTTCGCTTTTCTTTATTTCATAGACGTTTTCATCCCAGCGGCCCAGCTGCATGGAACGCGCAATGGCGAACATGATGCTGTGGTCAAGCGTGCCGCGCGGGCTATTCGGATCGATCTTCTGCGGATCATTCGCGCCCGTACCGATGACGTGGTCGGTGTGATGGCTGGTGACCAGAAGAATATTTTTAATCTGGCTCCAGTCGACTTTTCCGCCCTTCTTCGGCATCTTGCCGACCATTTCAAGCGCCATATCGATGATTGCCTGCCCCTGGTATTCAAAGGCGTGCTCTTTCGGATAAGTCATCATGATATTGCGCAGCTTGTCCTTGCCCGGTTCAGCCAGCGCGACCTTATAAGCAGCATCCGGATTGTTCTTTCCATCGAGGAAGCGACGAATAATGCTGTCCTCGCCTTCATAAACGGGGTTCGGGCCCTTCATGCCGTGCATGGCGAAGTTGATCGCATCAATGGAGATTTCCGCTGAAAATCCCGGTACGAATTCTTTCTGCGCACCGATATCTCCCTTGCGCGACTGCCGCGAGGAAATAGAGTTGTGAACCGCAAAATTGACTGCGTGATAGATCTGATCTACCGGCAGCTTCAGCATCGCGCCGATGCCCGCCGCCGTGGCTGCTGCTATATGTGTCATATGATCGACCTTGTGCTTGTGCAGGCAAATGCCCGTGCCGTCACCTGTGCCGACAAGCGCAACATGCACTTCATACGCCACGCCAATACCCCGGATCATATCCTTGCCAGAAATATCCAGCTGTTGCGCGACAGCCAGTATCGGCGAAATATTGTCATCCGGATGTGAATATTCGGCGGCAAGATAAGTATCATCCTGATCGCGGAAACGCACGGCCACCGCATTGGCAAAAGCGGCTTCTTTGGGAGCGAATGTTTCTTTCTGCGGCAAACCGTAAACCGTCGCCCTGCCGATGCCGCGCGTCGCCAGCGCCTTGTCCCGCGCCACAGCCACCGGATATTCATTCGCCGCCGCCAGTGCAATCGCCGCATTGTCGATGATACGGTTCTTGATCATGTCGACCGTTTCGGCAGGCAGATCAGAATCCTTCGTCTTCGATGCCAGTACAGCAATTTTCCACGCGAGCTGATCTTCCTTCTTCAGGTCACCGCTGCGCTTCTCAGCTTTGACGATATGCTTTTTCATGAAACCCTCGTTGTATAACTGATTGTTATTCCATCATAATGCCACCAACGCTTGACTACAACCCTCTGTCAATATATTATAGCTCTATGAAAAATATACGCCAGGTAGTAATTGATGAAGAAATGACCGGCCTTGATATGGAGGGTGGCGATCGTATGGTCGACATCGGCTGTGTCGAGCTGATTAACGGCAAGCCCACCGGGCGCACTTACCAAACATTCGTCAATCCTGACGGTCGCCCCATGAGCGCGATTGCTGCAGAAATGACCGGGCTGACAGATGAATTTCTCGCAAAGCAGCCCGCCATTTCGCAAGTGGCAAAAGACATTAAAGAATTCATCGGCGATTCAGAAATCATCGTTTTCTGCTGGTCTACCGGCACAACCTCGCCCGATCAGGATTATCTCAATCTTGAAATGAAACGCGCCGGGCTAGAGCCCTTCGGGGCGGGCCAGTTCCTGAATATTCGCGAGTGGGCTGTCAAAATGTACGACGTCAGCAAAAACTCGCTTAATCTTATGCTGGATCATTATAAAATAGACCGCACCAGCCGGGGCGAAGAGACGGGCCATGGAGCACTTCTTGATGCCACGCTAACTGCAGAGGTTTATCCTAAACTGAAAACAGACTGGAAAAAATATAACGAGAAGTTCAAGGCGCTGCAGCGCAGACCGCCTAAGTTTAAGCTTTAAAATTTCTAGACGTTAAACCGGAACAGCATCAAATCACCATCCTTGACGATGTATTCTTTACCTTCCTGACGCATTTTTCCAGCCTCTTTTGCGGCCTGTTCACCACCGAGCATCATGAAATCCTTTATGTCAATGGTCTCGGCGCGGATAAAGCCTTTTTCAAAGTCAGTATGAATGACGCCTGCGGCTTGCGGCGCTTTGGAGCCACGCTTGACTGTCCACGCACGCGCCTCTTTCGGGCCAACCGTGAAGAAGGTGATCAGGTCAAGCAGCTTGTATCCGGCGCGAATAACACGGTTCAAGCCCGGCTCATCAAGACCGATGGACTCCAGAAACTCTTTCTTCTCATCTTCGCTGCCAAGCTGGGCAATTTCAGACTCAATCGCGGCACAGATAATAACCGACTCCGCGCCTTCCGCTTTTGCCATGTCGGCAACCCGTTGCGTATGCTTGTTGCCGGCCTTCGCATCACCTTCCATGACGTTGCATACGTATAAGACCGGCTTGGATGTGAGCAGTTGTAATTGCTTGAAATGCTTAAGTTCATCTTCGGTCGCAAGCTTGACTGTACGTGCAGGACGTCCCGCACGTAAGGCTTCAAGTGTAAGTTCCATGACATGCGCTTGAATAATTGCTTCCTTATCACCGCTCTTGGCTTTCTTCTTCATCGGCTCGATACGTTTTTCAAGGTTCTCCATATCGGCAATCATCAGCTCGGTGTCAATAATTTCTTTGTCACGAATTGGATCAATTCCGCCTTCGACGTGCGTGATGTTATCGTCTTCAAAACACCGCAGCACATGCAGCACCGCATCCGTCTCACGGATATTGGCCAGAAACTGATTGCCCAGCCCCTCGCCTTTGCTCGCGCCGCGCACCAGCCCAGCAATATCCACAAATTCCAGCTGCGTCGCCACGATATTGGCCGACTTGCCGATCTTGGCGATATCATACAGACGTTGATCGGGCACCGCGACCCGGCCAATGTTCGGCTCGATAGTGCAGAACGGATAGTTCGCCGCCTGCGCCGCCGCCGTTGCTGTTAACGCATTAAAAAGAGTCGACTTGCCCACATTAGGAAGCCCGACGATACCGCAATTAAAACCCATTTCCGTTTCCTTTATATCTTAAAGACGCACGCCGCGCGTTATTCTAGAGGTGGACACCGCCCGAGGCTTCGATATGCTGCGCCGTTGTCCACCTTGCATCATTGCTGCAGAGGAAGCCGACAACATCGGCGATATCATCCGGCTGGCCCAAGCGACCAAGCGCTGTGCCGCTGACGATATGCCCGACCATGTCCTTGTTCGATGTCATGCCGGATGTGCCTTCCGTCGCTGTCAGACCGGGATGCACTGCATTGACCGTAATGCCGCGTCCACCCAGCGTTGCCGCGAAATCACGCGTCAGGATATCAACCGCGCCCTTACTAGCGCTATAAATGGTCAGCATCGGCGCTGCGGTGAAACGCGTCAGACCGGTAGAGATATTGACGATACGTCCGCCCTTCGCCATGCGGCGGACGGCTTCCTGTGTTGTGAAGAAAAGGCCTTTGACATTAATGTTAAAAACATTATCAAACGTCTCTTCGGTCGCATCTTCAAGTCCGCCCTGCGGAAAAATGCCGGCATTATTGACGAGGATATCAAGCGATTTCGCGCCATGTGTTTTCAACACGCCATCAATATCGGAAAACATCTTGCGGATGTTCTCCACCTTGCTGACATCCCCCTGTACCGCATAAGCTTTTCCGCCGTCCTTGGTAATGGCCTGCACCACGCCTTCGGCACCAGCCTTGTCGGATGCATAATTGACAATAATGGCAGCGCCATCTTTTGCCAGACGCAGCGCAATCGCCTTACCGAGGCCTTTGCTGGCACCGGTGACGAGAGCTACTTTATTTTGAAGCGGTTTTGTCATCTTCTGTCTCCTTCTTTTCTGTTTTATCTTCCTGCAGTTTCGGAGGCATGAGCGCCTGTGATACCTTGCTCATAAATCCGTCCATATCCCCCTTAACAAGCCGTCCTGCGTTATCTCCAATTGCTTCCAGCAGCTTTGCGAGCCAGATTTCGTCTTCCTTGTTAAAATCGCTGAGCACATGGCTATGGACACGCTCCTTGCCGCCCGGATGACCGATGCCAAGGCGGACACGCCAATACGCCGGTCCCAGATGCGAGTCGATAGAGCGGATGCCGTTATGCCCCGCCGCGCCACCCGCAAACTTGGTGCGTATTTTACCGGAGGCAAGGTCAAGTTCATCCTGAAATACAATCACCCGATCCGTTGAAATCTTGTAGAAAGCTGCAGCGGCCTGCACGGCGTCACCAGAAAGGTTCATGAACGTCTGCGGTTTCATGACAAGCACTTTCTCACCGTCAATCACACCTTCGGACACAATCGCCTGAAACTTCTTTGACGGCGCGGAAAGATTATGGCGGCGGACGATTTCGTCCACCGCCATAAATCCAATGTTATGCCTGTTGTGCTGATACTGTGAACCAGGGTTGCCTAATCCAACAATGAGCCACATGGCATCAACCTACAAAAGGGCTAAGTTATTTCTTACCCTTGCCAGCGTCTTTGGCTGGAGCAGCAGCGCCCTTTGCAGGGGCAGCAGCCGGAGCAGCGCCCTTCGCAGGAGCAGGAGCACCCGGTGTCGCACCCGGAGCGCCCGTCGCAACAGCCGGAGCGGCAGCAGCTTCAGCAGCAGCGGTCGTGGCAGCAGCAGCGGCAGCAGCAGCTTCTTCAACTTCCGATTTCATAGCGGACGGAGCGACGAGGGTGACAACCGTGAAGTTGCCCTGTATCGCCGGCTTGACGCCTGATGGCAGCTTGACGGCATCGATGTGGATGGAGCTACCGACATCAAGGCCTGCGAGGTCAACCACAAATTCCTCGGGAATATGCGTCGCGCCGCAGTATACTTCGATTTCGTGACGCACAAGGTTCAGAACGCCGCCCTTGGTAAGACCGGGGCAGTCCTTGTGGTTAATGACGCGAACGGGAACGCCGACGCGGATGATGGTCTTGTCTGTAACACGTAGGAAGTCGGCGTGGATCGGGCGGTCGTTGACCGCATCGAACTGCACATCGCGCGGCAGAACCAGATGTTTGTGGCCGCCCACTTCAAGGTTGCAGAGGCTCGTAAAGAACGCCTTTTGGCTAGTGACTTTCGCCAGATCTTTTTCAAGGACGGAAATAAGGACCGGCTCCTTGTTATCGCCGTAAACGACGGCAGGTATCTGACCTGTACGACGGGTTGCACGNNCCTAAAACCCAGCCTCCAGGGGTGCTGGCATTTCGGACGGTACAATAAAGGCCAATATGGCAAGAAAATCAAGCGGATTCTTAAGATATTGAAGGTATGGAATAATTATTGTTTAACATAATTAAAAAGTATAAATGCGACATCATTTGCATTCAATCTGCGTCCTCGATTATCGGTTCCCGGCAAGGTTTACCTCTAACAGAGCCTCAACAGTAATGCCCATGGCTTCCGATGTAACCCAGTCCTCGGTAACACCATGAATTTTATATAATGACCAGTCTGGCCGCTGCTCGTAAACAACGCCTTTGAAAGACGGCAGATATACATCCTTCAGGATTACCTGCCTGAAACTGCTCACTGAAGCTTCATCCTGAAGCAGGTGAGCCAGTATCAGGGCGTTTGACATTCTGCCGCCCGTCTTTTTTGTTTTTAATTCCAACTTTCCATCAACGACATCGCCGCCTTCATAATATCCGCCATTAGCTGCATCCCAGAAGATAGATAATCCTGAAAACACCTCTCTGGCCTCATCGGTTAACCCAGCCCGCGCCAGCGCAATGGCAAGATCAAGCTGCTGGCTGGTCTTTATAGTGGCGGCATCTTTATCCGTTGAATTATCCCAAATGAAAAGGTTTCTGCTTTTATCAAAAGAACCGGAAAATATCTCCGCAATCCGCGCCCTGCCCACAGATGCATACTGCCGGTTCCCGCTTTGAATGAGCGCTGAGGCCTGTTCAAGAGTCCAGTCCACCCTGCTCTTATGGGCGAGATCTTTATAATAGGCATCAAGCATTGCCGAAGCCGCATCTGCGTATCTGCTGTCTGATGACAGTTTAGCGAGCGTCACGAGTTCGTTATATACCCACCCTCTCGGGTTTATATGTTTTGGATTATCGAACTCGGAGAGAATGACCGGCGTAAATTCAGCAATATCGCTGTCATACCTGTTGCTCTTATATAAAAATTTATATCTCCATAAATTCGTGAGATATCTAAGATCAGTAAGGGGATCATGTCTTTCGCAAGGATCACGGTCGGGAGATGCCGTTCCATTATAATTGACGCCCTGACTATTCCAGTTAATGTAAAGCCCGCCAACACATTTATTAAAACCATTCTCGTGAATATTATCGAGCATTGCTTCAACAACTTCCTTGTCAGAGGCGATCCCGTCAGAAGCCGCAACCATGTGAGAACAACATAACGAGGCAAATAGCACCAAAAGAAAATTGAGTGCTTTCCTCATGTTATAACTACCTTTCATTCGTCTCGGTATCAATCACCATGCCGTCATAGGCGGGGCGGATATGGGGCGGCAGTTCGTTGCAGAGCGTCTTGTAATCCATATGCGTGGTGAGGACGGTGAGATAGGTCATCTTCGGCTTCAGGCGTTCCGTCCATTTATAAATCCGCTGGAGATTGGCGTGGGTCAGGACGGCTTCCTTCTGATATGCCGCAGCATCGACAACCCAGGTTTCCACGCCCTCCAGCGCCTGCAGCGACTCCTCGCTCAGGTTCGCCACATCGACGCTATAGGCGAACTTGCCAAAACGGAATCCGATCGTCGAACACGTCGTGTGATCCTGCTCGAAAGTGGCGATATCAATATCGCCGACACGGAATTTCTCGTGGTAGCCCACCACGTTCTTGCGCATGAATTCAACATAGATGCCGTCATCCTTCGGCTTAAAAAGATAGGGCCAGCGGCGGTCAATTTCTTCCAGCGTTTCATGATCGCTATAAGCATCGATCAGCTGGTTGCTGTGATAGGAGATAACTTTCAGATCATCGAGCCCGTTCACATGATCCGAATGGGCATGCGAGATCAGCAGACCGTCTAGCTTCTTGAGGTTCAGGCGGTTGAGGTGCGTGCGTACATCAACAGTCGCGTCAATCAGCAGATTGGTCTTCTCCGACTGCACAAGGATAGACGCGCGCGTACGTTTATTTTTTGGCTCTGCCGGATCGCACTTGCCCCAGAACCCGCCCGCTGCCGGCGTTCCGAGAGAGGCTCCGCATCCGAGTATGGTGATTTTCATGCCGCATTCCTCGGGATCTTGCTGAACAGCTGGAAAAAGTTGTCCGTCGTCTTTTCCGCGACTTCCTCAACAGGCATATTTTTCAGCTGCGCCACCATCTGCGCCGTCAGCACAACGAACGACGGCTCGTTGCGCTTGCCGCGATGCGGCACCGGTGCCAGCCACGGCGCATCCGTTTCAACAAGGATGCGCTCGATCGGCACATATTTCACCACTTCACGCAACTCATCCGCTTTTTTAAAAGTGATGATGCCGGAGAAAGAAATGTAATAGCCCAGATCCAATGAATGCTGCGCGAGTTTCAGGTCACCGCTGAAGCAATGCATCACGCCGCGCGATTTCCCCTTGCCCACGTTACGCATCAGGCGGATGGTGTCGTCATCGGCTGCGCGGGTATGGATGATCAGCGGTAGGTCCGCCGCAAGTCCCGCCTCGATATGCGTTGCAAAAACCTTCTGCTGCTTGTCGGGCGGGGAATTGTTGTAATGATAATCCAGTCCGGTTTCGCCGATACCGACTACTTTCGGATCTTTGGTATAGGAAACAATTTCATCCACCGTCACATTCAGCTCGCTCTCTTCTTCCGCATGATGCGGATGCGTGCCGACGGTGCAATGAATAAGCGGCGATTTTTGGGCTGTCGCAAGAATTTTGTCAAACTCGACAATGCGTGTGCAGATCGTGAGAAAATGCCCGACGCCAGCCGATTTCGCGCGATTCACAATTTCAACCACGCCCTCATCGGCAAAGTCCGCGTCATCGAGATGGCAATGGCTGTCTACGTACATGGTTAAGCCGTTTTCGCCGCTGCGGAGTCGCCGCTATTCGCGGTGTCTTCAACAATCCGCGGGAACGCGCCCGATGGCGCAGGCAGCGGCGTTCCGGCTTTCAAGGCATGCGCTTCACCGATAAAACTGAAATCACGCTCGTTTGCACCAACCGCCACCTGATCCAGAATTTTCTGCGCCGCAACCGGCGTGAACGGCTGGATAATCAGGCCGAGGTTACGGATCACTTCCGCCAGCACATAAAGCACCGTCGTCATGCGCTCCGGATTGGTTTTCTTGAGTGTCCACGGCGCCTGCTCGTCGATATAGAGGTTTGCCGCATGCGAAACGGAAATAAATTCCTCGATCGCACGGCTGAACTGCATCTTCTCGAACTCGCCGCGTACAAGAACCAGCATCTCCTGCCCCGCCTTTTGCAATAGCGTTTTATCAACATCTTCCAGAATTCCAGGCTTCGGCACCTGTGCTCCGCAGTTCTTATTGATCATGGAAAGTGTGCGCTGCACAAGATTGCCGAGGTTATTCGCCAGCTCCGCATTGATGCGGTTTGTCATGAGCGGATAGGAAATATCTCCGTCCTGCCCGAAGGTTGCCTCGCGCATCAGCACATAACGCGCCTGATCGACCCCATATTTCTCGATCAGGTCTTTCGGCGCGATGACGTTGCCGACAGATTTAGACATTTTCTCGCCCGCCGTCAGCAAAAAGCCATGGCCAAAGATGCGCTTCGGCAGCGGCAGCCCCGCCGACATCAGGAAAGCCGGCCAGTAAACGGCATGGAAGCGGATAATGTCCTTGCCGATCAGGTGTACATCGCAAGGCCAGTATTTTTTAAACTTTTCTGTATTTACATCTGGATAGCCAAGCGCGCTGATATAATTCGTCAGCGCATCAACCCACACGTACATAATATGGTCCTTCACGCCCGGCACAGACACGCCCCAGTCAAACGTCGTGCGGGAGATGGACAGATCGCGCAAGCCCTGCTTCACAAAACTCACCACTTCGTTCTTGCGGAATTCTGGTTGAACCCATTCAGGCTGCTGTTCATAGAGCTTGAGAAGTTTGTCCGTATAGGCTGAAAGCTTGAAGAAATAACTTTCCTCTTCCATCCACTCGACTTCGGTTTTCGTCTCGGTGGATATTTTCTTGCCAGTCGGCAATGTGGTCAGTTCGTCCTCGGTATAGAAACGCTCATCGCGCGTGGAATACCAGCCAGCATATTTATTGAGGTAAATATCGCCATTCGCTTCCATCTTCTGCCAGATGGCTTGCGAGGCTTTCTTGTGGAAATCAGCGGTCGTCCTGATGAACTGATCGTATGAAACATTCAGCGAGTCACACATGCCGGAAAACAGCGCAGCGATCTCATCGACAAACTGCTGCGAGCTCTTGCCCGCCAGCTGCGCGGATTTTTCGACCTTCTGCCCATGCTCGTCCGTGCCAGTGACAAAATAAACATCGTACCCATCCAGCCGCTTGAACCGCGCCATAACATCCGCGCCGATCGCTTCGTAAGCATGGCCGATATGCGGCGCTGCATTGGCGTAAGAGATGGCGGTGGTGATGTAAAAACTTTTCATACGTTCAATCCCTGATAATCCGGTCTTTGCAGCGCCAAAAAGGCGCCGATGATGGCCTGTTTTTTGTCGAGGTTATAAATTTCTGTTTGCAGCACGAGTTGTGAAATCTTTTCCCATGCCCGAAAAAAGTGTCCGTGCGGATAGGCGCTGTCAATCTTCTGAAACACTTCCGCATCGCCGGGCAGCACATCGAGCAGCCTCTGACCGCGCACCACGGCACGTGCCTGACGTTCGCACCAACCGGTCATGATTTCCGCCGCCGTAGAAAAACTTTGCTCCGCACCGTATTTCCCCAGTTTTTCGGCCAGCTCATGCACCTTGACCATATCTAAATCGGGCATGGTGGAAACAACGCCGAGAAGTTCACGGTAAAGCTTGACGCCGTCGTCCTGATAAAACTGCAAAGCCTTACCGATACTGCCTTGCGCAAGACGGCAGAGGATAGTTTTCTCGTCCATCGCCAGTCCGGGAGCCATTTTATCCAGCAAACTTCCGATGGTTTTTTCCGACAGCGGTTCCATATGGATCATGCGGCAGCGCGAGCGTATTGTCGGCAGGAAGCTGCCGGGCTGGCTGGTCGTCAGGATAAGGACGGTCTTTTTCGGCGGCTCCTCGAGAATTTTTAACAGTGCGTTCTGGCTGCTGGTGCTGAGATATTCGGCACTGTCGACAATCACCACGCGCCAGCCGCCCTCCGCTGCCGTCATGCGCAGAAACGGATGGATGCGGCGCACGGCCTCCACTGAAATTTCTGTTTTCAACCGGCCTTTTTTTTCGTCAATTTCCCGCTCGACGGTAATAAAGTCCATATGACCGGCCGAAGCGACACGGCGAAAAACCGGATGTTCCGGCGTAAGATATAAACTTGTTGGCGGCGCGAAGGCGCCTGATTCAAATTCAGGACGCGAAGCGTCCGGCGCAACATCGCCAAAAAGTCCGCTGCTCTGCCCCTCCGCCTGCGACAGCAGAAACCGCGCCAGCCGGAATGCCAGCGTCGCCTTGCCGATCCCGGGCGGTCCAGTTAAAACAAGCGCGTGCGGCAAGCGTCCGGATAAATAATCCTGCAGCAGGGATTTTTCAACATCTTCATGCCCTGAAAAATCGGGATTGCTGCGCGGTGTAACTTCTACCGGCGCAGCTGGCGTCGCATCGTCAACTTCCTGCGCCACGGCATCCAGAACATTTTCTTCCTCTTCAGCGCCAAACAGGCTAGCCATTCTGCACTTCCTTGGGCTTCACGCCGTAACGCGTTTCAACCACTTTCAAAACCTGCCGGTGAATGGCCTGAATATCCTGCGCCGCATCGATAATCACGCAACGCTCCGGAAATTTTTGAGCGATCTCCAAAAAGCCGTTTCTCAAACGCTGATGGAACGGCAGCCCCATGCGCTCATAGCGGTCTTCCATCAAGGCAGAGTCTTTTAAACGCTTCATTGATCTTCCGAGTCCTATTTCCGGATCGATATCAAAAATAAAAGTCAAATCAGGCTGGAATTTTCCCGCGACAATCTGATAAAGATTTTCAATCACCTGCATATCCAGCCCCATGCCGTAGCCCTGAAAAGCGCGGGTGGAATCTGCGAAACGGTCGGAAATGACCCACTGCCCCTTTTTAAGCGCGGGCCATATTTTATGAACGAGATGCTCGCGCCGTGCCGCAAAAAGCAATAAGGCTTCCGTCATAGGATCGAAAGTGCCGCTATCCCGCTGCAATAACAAGTCACGAATGCGCTCAGCCTGATCGGTACCGCCGGGCTCACGCGCCGTCACGACACCTACGCCCGCAATAGAAAGCGCCTGCTGCAAAAGCTTGATCTGCGTGCTCTTGCCCGTGCCTTCCCCGCCCTCAAGCGTGATGAATATTCCCTTGGTCAATCTCAGACTCCACCCAACAGATAATGCAGGCGCGAGGCGACGCGTCCGAAAAGGCCTTCGCGCTCCACGTCTTTGCCCGCTACCAGATCAATATCCTGCGGCTCCTGATCGGGCACGACAATATGAAGCTTGCCGATGACCGTTCCCTTCCTGATAGGCGCCTCAATAGGGCCTTTGTAATGGACAGCCATTTTCAAATCCGTGTGTTTTGCTGCAGGCATGGAAAGCGTTACGTCGTTTTCAACGACCAGAGGTACTTCATCCTCTTCTCCCAGCCAGACTTTTGCTTTATCGACTTCTTCATCCTTGGAAAGAACCTTGTCATCTTCAAAGTTGCGGAAGCCCCATTCCAACAACCTTGCGCCCTCTGTGGCACGCGCTTCGTTGGTCGGCAGGCCGTTCATGACAAGGATCAGGCGGCGTCCGTCCCTCATTGCCGAAGAGATAAGGCCATAACCGGCGATGTCTGTGTGGCCGGTCTTAATGCCATCAACCCCCTGCACCTTGCCGATCAACGGATCGGTGGCAGGTTGCTTGATGCTGTTATAAGTGAAGTCCTTCTCGCTGAAGTAGTGGTAGTACTCGGGGAAATCCTTAATCAGGTGCTGACCGATGGTCGCAAGATCGCGCGGCGTTGAATAATGCCCGTCAACCGGCCAGCCACTGGCGTTCATGAAATGGCTGTTGGTCATGCCGAGGTTTTTGGCAAGCGCGTTGATGCGGTCGGTGAAGTCATCCTCCGAACCGGCGAGCCCCTCGGCCAGACACACAACAGCGTCATTGCCTGAAATAGTCGCCACGCCGCGGATCAGGTCTTCAACCTTGACCTTGGTGCCGACCTTGATGAACATTTTGGAACCGCCCATTTTCCAGGCCTTTTCACTCACAGGCAGTTCATCGGTAAGCTTCCACTGGCCTTTCTTGAGCGCGTCGAAGACAAGATAGAGAGAAACGGTCTTGCTCATGGAAGACGTCGGCATTTTATCGTCCGCGTTCTTATTGAGTAAGATGGCGCCTGTATTAACATCCACAAGGATTGCGTGCGTTGCTTGCGTTTCTATAGGATCCTTTTTGACCGCAGCAGCTGGGGATGGGACTGGGGATGCAGCTACTGCCGCCGGCGCAGAAACCGGGGTCGCAACCGGCGCAACAGCCTGTGCCGCCACCGGAGCTGCAGGCGCCGCTGGAGCTTTTGCAGGCGTTGTTGCAGCGTGAGATATGCCCGCAATTCCCAAAAAAGCAGCGATCAATATTAAAGCTCTTGCCTTATGAAGCACTCTTGTATTCATCTCGACTTTATCTCCGTATTTTAGTTTTTAATAACCTTTGCGCCCGCGCCGGTGCTGTGGATCACCTTATCAAGCACGCCGTCCGCTTCCGTTACAGAAGAAATAGGCCCCAGTTTGACGCGATAAAGCTTGCGCCCGTTGACTGTCACAGGCTCAATCGTTGTCGGCGCAATTTTTGCCAGCTGTCTGGAGAGTTTCTCGGCATTGTCAAAGACAGCAAACGATCCCGCCTGTACAAAAATACCTGTGGGATGCACCGGCTCCCTGGAGACAACAGGATCCGGCATAAATTTCCCTTTATACAGATGCCCTTCCGCCATGCCTCCTGACGATGGAGACGAAGGAACAGGCTGGAATTGCACCGGCTGCTGCTGGTAAGTATGTGCGACAGGCTGAGGCGGAGGCGAAACCGCCTGATGCGCCGCAACCGGAGCCGCCGCCTTGGCAGCTGGCGTGCTCAGTTCTTCAACCGTAATCGTTGGCGTACGCAAGCTTTCCGGCATAGAGTCTTCATCACTGCCTACGGAGGAATCCGATTTGGCAGCGGAAGCCATTCTTACAGGCGCTGCCGCGACAGGCTGTGCGGGAGCGGCTTGAGCTGCCCGCCGGTTTGCAGCCTGCTCCTGAATATCCGCCATGGTCAGGCGCGTCGTATCTTCTCCGCGCTTGGCGGCATCTGCCAGAATACGGCTTTCTTTTTCAAGAAC
>PLXM01000140.1 GCA_003153235.1 Rhodospirillales bacterium | reverse complement strand
GCCGCAAGGTCGTGACGCGCAAGGGGCGCGAGAATTATTTATGCCTGCTCAATCTTGAAGACACGACGCAGTCGCCGAGCATCGCCTCCAGCGATCTGAACGCGACGGCGCTGGGCTTGATGCTGCGCTGGGCGGCCGTGACGGAGGACGGCGACCTTGCCGGAAAAGATTTCCCCGGCTGGCNNCGCGCCGATATCGTTATCGCCAATCATGCGCTGGTGATGCAGCAGGTGGTGATGAACGGGCCGGACAGCGCCTTGCCTGGCAGATATATCTTTGATGAAGGCCACCATCTTTTCGAAGCGGCGGACGGTGCGTTTGATTTACAGCTCAACGGCACATGGACTTCCGATCTGCGTCGTTGGCTCTTGGGAACCGAGTCCGAAAAACGCTCCCGCGCACGCGGCGCTAAACGTCGCCTCGAAGACCTTGTTGTCGATAATGAAGCCGCTGCCAAAGACCTCGATGCTCTGATGCACGCCGCGCTGTGCCTGCCCGCGCCGATGTGGCGTCAGCGCTTGCGCGAGGGGACGCCCAAGGGCGTGACCGAAATTTTCCTCGGCCTCTGCCGCCAGCAGGTTCTCGCCCGCAACAACGAGCAGAATGCTTTTTATTCGCTCGAGACCGGCGTGCAGCCGCCGATACCCGGTTTAATTGAAGCCGCGCAAACTCTTGCCTCGCGCCTGAACGATGTGCGCAAGCCGATCGCCTCACTCATCAAGCACCTGCAGGACAGGCTCGCCGATGAAGCGGAGACGCTGGATACAGAGATGCGCGAGCGTATCCACTTCGCCATCAGCAGCCTGAATTTCCGCGCCAAGAGCGTGCTTGGCGGCTGGATTGATATGCTGACGGCGTTAAAAGCCGTGACGCCGCCTGAATGTGTCGACTGGCTGGAGATCACCCGTGTCGAGGGCCGTGATGACGATGTCGGTTTTTACCGCTATTTTGTCGACCCTGCCAAAATTTTTGCCGAACAGCTGAAGCCGCAGACGCAGGGCGTTGTCGTGACCTCCGCCACGCTGCGTGATGTATCTGAAGATGATCCCGAAGGCTGGGCGAGCGCGCTCACCCGCACCGGTGTGAAGCATATGGCTCCCCCGAAGTTATTTCAGATATCCTCGCCCTTCGATTACAAAACCCAGACACGCGTGCTGGTCATCAACGACATCAAGAAAGACGATGCGAATGAAACGGCCGCTGCTTATCGCGAATTGTTCCTGGCGTCCGGCGGCGGCGCCTTGGGGATTTTCACAGCCGTGCAGCGGCTAAAGGCCGTTCATGAAAAATTGCTGCCGTCGCTGGAGAATAAAGGTATCCATCTTTACGCCCAGCACGTCGACCCGCTCGATATCTCCACGCTGATCGATATTTTTCGCGAGGAGGAAAATGCCTGCCTGCTCGGCACGGATGCAACACGCGACGGCATTGATGTGCCGGGGCGGTCATTACGTCTTGTTGTCTATGACCGCGTGCCGTGGCCGAAGCCGACCATCCTGCACAAGGCGCGGCGCAATTACTTCGGCAAGAGTTATGATGACATGCTGACGCGCTTCAAGCTCAAGCAGGCCTATGGCCGCCTCATCCGCCGTGCGGATGACAAGGGCGTGTTTGTGCTGCTCGATGCGGCGCTGCCGTCGCGTCTTGCAACAGCGTTTCCCGAAGGTGTTACCGTCATGCGCGTGGGTCTCGCGGAAGCCATCCGCCTGACGAAGGAATTTCTGGCGGAATAAGCCGGCCTCAATCGTAGCAACCATCTGTTTTATAAAGATTTTTATTACATCTTTATTATTGACATATTAGTTATTCATAACTAATATCTTACGATATTTATCATGAGATGATTCTGCGTCAGGAGGACGTTGCCGATGGCTGCCAGCAATACCAACAAGAAATTGATGACACCCCATCCGCTGATCGACGAGCTGATGGATGCCATCTATGATAACGACTTTGAGAAAGTGAAAGATCTCTTTGCGCGTGGCGCGACGGCCAATGACAGGGACGAATACGGCGGCACGCCGCTGATGTATGCGGCGGATAGTGAAAATGCATCACTGGAACTGGTGCAGTTTCTGCTCGATAACGGTGCCCGCGTCAACGACACCGATATTGACGGCATCGGGGCGCTGTTGGATGCCGTAAAGTCCGACCGCGCGGATATCGCCGCCCTACTGCTCGACAACGGCGCGCGCATCGATCATCAGAGTTACAATCAATTCTACGGCGGACAGGTGTCGGCACTGATGGAAGCGGCGTATATGGGCAGTCACAAGGTTTTACGCCTGCTGCTGGATCGGGGCGCCGATCTTGATTTGAAGGATGCCGAGGGCATGACGGCGCTGGATATCGCCGTGGATGCAGGCGACGAAGAATCCGCTCGGATGCTGCGCGATGCGGCTGAACAGCGCGCCGCGGAGAAAGCGGCGAAAGTCGCGGAGGCAAAAGAACAGGAGCGCCACGAGATGGTCGAGGTAAAGCACCAAAACGTGAAATCCCATGCGGCTAACAAGCCGAAGATCAGATTTAAGCCATGACGCAGGCAGCCGCGGATTTCAATACAGCGGCGGCCGGGAAACCCGATCCTGCAGAGTTGCAGGAGGCGGTGAAGAACAACGACATCGAGGCAGTGAAAGACCTGCTCGCGCGCAACGTCGATTTCGACAACCAGAACAAGACTAACAGCACAGCCCTGATGACGGCCTCGTGGCGCGGGCATGTGGAGATCATGCAGCTGCTGATCGACGCGGGCGCCAGCCTCGAAAAAGCCAGCAAGAACGGCTATACGCCGCTCATCTATGCGGTGCGCGGCCACCGTACGGAAGCCGTACGGCTCCTGATAGAGAATGGCGCCATTGTCGATCAGGAAAATAAAAAGGGCGACACGGCACTGAGCATTGCCAAGGAAAAGCAGCAGACGGCTCTTAATAATCCGGGCAATGGCACCAGCGACGAGGTCCTCGCGGAGATCGTGGAAATTCTTGAAGGGGCGGAAGCCATACAGGCAGCGGCGGTCGAGGTGCTGGAAGCGGCGAAAAAAGAGCGCGCGCGTCATGCCATGGTTGTTGAAAAGCAGAAAAATCTGAAAGTGAATTACGCCAAGAAGCTGAGGATCAGGCCCGCGCCATGACTGACGCACTCCCCAAACCAGATGGGCTTAAACCAGCCGGACTGAAACCAAATGGGCCGACGCCTAAGCACGGAGAACTGTTCCAGGCCGTGTGGAAAGACGATCTGGTTCTGGCTGAAGAACTGTTGAAAAGGGGCTCATCGCCTGACGAGATGCACGGCGTTTTCTCGGTGCTGACCCGTGCCTGCGGAATTGGCGGCCACGACCCCCGGATGACGCAGCTGCTGCTCAAGTATCATGCTGATATCGACCTGCCGGATCCGCGCGGCAATACGCCTCTGCACACGGCGGTGTTTTATGCGAATATCGAGATGGTGCGCTTCCTGATCGATGCTGGTGCTGATCTCGGCAAGCTGAGTGGCGACGGCGAGACCGCGCTTGATATGGCGATGGATGCCAATATCGGCCATCAGGAGATCGTGAAAATGCTGCGCGAGGCACAGGAGCTTCGTGCCCGTGCCGCCGAAGGAAAAGCGGCGGCTCTTGCAGCGGAAAAAGAGCGGGAGCGTCAGACCGCCACAGCCACTAAGCTGGAAAATGTGAAAGAGCAGGCGGCGAAAAAACCCAAGCTGAAAATCGCGCCATGACGCCGCCCGTTGCAACACAAACATCGCTGGCGGATGAACTGGTGGCCGCCGTACGGAAGAATGACCTCGATGGCGCGCGCGACCTGTTGCAGCGCGGTGCGGATGTGAATGAAAAGAACCCTCACGGCATCACGCCCGTCATGTGGGCGGAGGGGGTGGATGTCGAGATGGTGCGCCTGCTGCTCGATCATGGCGCGCGCACAGATGACAGGGATTTTGACGGCTACTCGGCCATCGATATAGCGGCTATGGTTGGCGACGAGGCTACAGAACAATTACTGGCCACGATATCGGAAACGCGCGCAGCGGCGGAAAAAGAACGCCTTCGTCATGAAGCCGTTGCCGTCAAACAGGCTGGCATCAAAAAGAAAGTGCTGAACATCCAGCCGGGGCCGCTTTAAACCGCCGCGGGTTTTGTCGGACGTGTTATAGTTGGATTAAAAGTTATATATACAGCGTCATTCCGGCGGAAGCCGGAATCTCTTGTAAACTCGGCCGGATCCCACGGCATGGCATGTGCCTGCACCATGCCGTCGCCGGGATGACGAATGCCAGATCGCGGCCTTCGCCGGGATAACGAATGTAGGGGTATTCTTTGATTCAGTGTTAAGACGGGCGTGATGAGGGCAGAACTCTTCGCGCTGTCGACTCTACCTGCTTTACAGGCTGCTTTTCTTCAGGCTCCGCGCCGCGCGCCGCCAGATCCGCCACGATCTGCACCAGCTGGCCGAAAGACTCGCGCAGCTGGGCGACTTCCGCGCCCGAAGCTTCTTTTTTCGTGTAGCCGCCTTCCGGCACATTCGGCGTGCCGCCCTGCGCTTCAAGTTCTTTCGCCATGTCGTATACTTCATCGAGAGAGCTAAGCTCATCGAAGCCTTTTTCCGACATCTGGCTGCTGAGCGCCGCGCCGCCTCCATTAAACCACTCCCGGAAAATAGTCGTGACCGTCTGGGCTTTAAAGTTGAAAATCTTGTTCAGATAACTGGCACTAGCACCTGAACCGGATATTTGGTCCTTTGTTCTAATGGTGTAGTCGTTCAGCTTTTCGATGTCGCTCATGTTTCTCTCCATTTACAAAAAGTTATTGCCCGGCAGGACGTGATGACGGCAAAACTTTCCGTGCTGTCGACTCTACCTGCTTTACAGGCTGCTTTTCTTCAGGCTCCGCGCCGCGCGCCGCCATATCGGCCACGATCTGCACCAGCTGGCCGAAAGATTCACGCAACTGCGCCACTTCCGCGCCTGAAGCTTCTTTTTTCGTGTAGCCTTCTGCCGGCACGTTGGGGTGGCCGCCTTTCGCTTCAAGCTCTTTCGCCATGTCGTACACTTCATCAAAGGAATCAAGGTCGCTGAAGTTCTGCACATTCATCTGGCTGGTCAGCGCTCCCTGATTATACCATTCTTCGTAAGTCGTTATGACCTGCCGGGCTTTGAAATTGAAAACTTTTCTGATGGACGCTGAGCTGCTGGAGTTGCGGTAAAGCTCTTCGCTGGCGCTGAGTGTGTAGTCGTTAAGTGGTTTAAAGCTGGTCATGGTTCTCTCCGTTTATAAAGGTTATTGGACAGCAGGCCGGGACGACGGCAAAACTTTTTGTGCTGAGGACTTGACCTGCTTTACAGGCTGCTTTTCTTCAGGCTCTGCGCTGCGCGCTGCCATGTCGGCCACGATCTGCACCAGCTGGCCGAAAGATTCACGCAGCTGCACCACTTCCGCACCTGACGCTTCTTTTCTTGTGTAACCTTCCGCCGGCACATTTGGTGTGCCGCCCTGGGCTTCAAGTTCTTTCGCCATGGCGTAGACTTCATCAAGGGAACCGAGCTCGTCGAAGTTTTTCTCCGTCATCTGGCTGGTCAGCGCCGATCCGCCCGATACGAGCCATCGCTCATAAATGGTTGTGACTTGTTGAGCTTGGAAATTGAATATCTTTCTCAGGCCTGCGGCCGCAGAGCTATTTCCGCTAAGTGCCTCGTAGGAGCTCAGCGTGTAATCATTCAGTTTCTTAAAGTCAGTCATGATTCTCTCCACATATGCATTAATACCGCATTATGTATATATAGTATTATATATTCTGTCAATAAAAAGATTACATAATAATAAAAAAAAACCGCAAAAACAGTAAAAACCTAAGAAATGGGGGTGGTTTAAGCCGCGGCGCTTTTCAGGGCTGGATAGTCGTTATAACCCTTGGACTCGTGGGTGTAGAAGGTTGACGGGTCAGGTGCATTGAGTGGCGCATCGGTTTTGAACCGGTCGACGAGATCGGGGTTGGCGAGGAACGGCACGCCGTAGGCAATCGCGTCGGCCTCGTTGTCGGCAATCGCTTTTTCGCCCAGCGCCTTGGTGTAGCCGCCGTTGGCGATGAAAGTGTTCCTGAAAATATTGCGCATGTAAGGCGAGACGCGTTCGCCCTGTCCGGCGCGCGGATGCCCCGGCAGCGGCTCCATGCTGTGCAGGTAGGCGAGGTTATAGGCGTTGAGCATTTCGGTGGCGATACAGAAGGTCGTCACGGCGTCGCTGTCGTTCATTGAATTGATGGGATTGCGCGGGCTGAGGCGCACGCCGACGCGGTCAGAGCCCCAGACGCTCACCACCGCTTCTATCACTTCACACAGCAGGCGTGCGCGGTTCTGCACAGAGCCGCCGTAAATATCCGTGCGCTTGTTGGCGCTGTCGCGCAGGAACTGGTCGAGCAGGTAGCCGTTCGCGCCGTGGATTTCTACGCCGTCAAAATCCGCGTCCTTGGCGCGCTGCGCGCCCGCTTTATAATCTTTCACAGTTGCCTTGATTTCATCGATAGTGAGTGCGTGCGGCACGACATAGGGCTTGCGTCCGATGGGCGTGTTGGAATCAAACTGCGCGGCAATGGCCGAGGGTGCGACCGGCAACTGCCCGTCGAGAAAATCCGGATGCGAGACGCGGCCCATATGCCAGAGCTGCAGCAGGATCTGTCCGTCTGCCTCGTGCACGGAGTCCGTTATCATCTGCCAGCCCTGGACATGGGCCTCTGTGAAAATTCCCGGAGCCTGCAGCCAGCCGTAACCGCGTTTTGAAATGGCGGTCGCCTCGGCGATGATCATCCCCGCGCCGGCGCGCTGCGCGTAATAGTCCGCCATCAGCGGTGTCGGCACGCCGTCCAGTGTCGCGCGACCGCGCGTGAGCGGCGCCATCAGGATGCGGTTGG
>PLXM01000257.1 GCA_003153235.1 Rhodospirillales bacterium | reverse complement strand
GAAGTCGCGCGAGCAGTTCGAGATGCGCACACACAAGCGTTTACTGGATATCGTTGACCCTACTCCGCAGACCATCGACGCGCTGATGAAGCTCGACCTGGCCGCTGGCGTGGATGTCGAGATCAAGCTCTAAGAGATTTAAGGAATAAAGGATAAATAAAATGCGTACCGGTTTAATAGCACAAAAGCTTGGCATGTCCCGCATCTTCGACGCGAACGGCAAGCATGTTCCCGTGACTGTCCTGAAGGTTGACAACTGCCAGGTTGTCGCCGTGCAGACAAAAGAAAAGAACGGCTACACGTCAGTTCAGCTGGGTGCCGTCAACAAAAAAGCCTCACGCGTCGGCAAGGCCGAGCGCGGCCACTTCGCCAAAGCGAAGGTCGAGCCGAAGCAGAAGGTCGTTGAATTCCGCGTTGATGAAAAGCACCTGCTTGAAGTTGGTGCTGAGCTGTGCGTTTCGCACTTCGTTCCCGGCCAGTGGGTTGATGTCACGGGCGTGACGATCGGCCGCGGCTTTCAGGGTGTCATGAAGCGCTGGAACTTCTCAGGCCTGCGCGCGACGCACGGTGTTTCCGTTTCCCACCGCTCCGCCGGTTCAACCGGTATGCGTCAGGATCCGGGCCGCGTTTTCAAGAACAAGAAAATGGCTGGCCACATGGGCAACAAGTCCCGCACGATGCTGAACCTCCGCGTTATCGCTGTTGAAGCGGAGCATGGTCTGGTGATGGTTGAGGGCGCTGTTCCCGGACACAAGGGCAGCTGGGTGACCGTTAAGGACGCCGTCAAAAAGAAATTGCCGAAGGATGCGCCGTCACCGGCGGGTCTCAAAGCGAAGAAGGAAGGTTAATCCCATGAAGGTCGCCGTAAAAAGTCTCGACAACAAAAAAGTGGGTGACATCGACCTGAACGATGCCATCTTCGGCCTCGAGCCGCGTGCAGATGTTCTGCACCGCATGGTCAACTGGCAGCTGGCGAAACGCCGCTCCGGTAACCACAAGACCAAAGATATCAGCGAAGTGAGCGGTACAGGCAAAAAGCCCCATGCTCAAAAAGGCAGCGGTCGTGCGCGTGCCGGCTCTCACCGCAGTACACGTCATGTTGGCGGCGCGGTCATGTTTGGTCCGGTTGTTCGCAGCCATGCTATTGAAATGCCTAAAAAATTCCGTCAGCTGGCCTTGAAGGTCGCTCTTTCTTCCAAGCAGGCTGAAGGCAAGCTGATCGTTCTGGATGCTGCAAAATCAAAGTCTCACAAGACAAAAGATATGGCGAAGACACTCACCGCTCTTGGTCTTAAGTCGGCTCTTTTTATCGACGAGACAGTAGATCAGAACTTCATCCGTGCGGTTTCGAACATTCCACACATGGATGTTTTGCCGCAAAAGGGCATTAACGTGTACGACATTCTGCGCCGCGACGTCCTGGTACTGACCAAAGACGCCGTCGCTCAACTGGAGGCAAGACTGAAATGACAAAAGTAGCAAGCAAGAAAAAAGACGTTAAAGACGTCAAGCTGACCGAAACACTGTACCAGATGATCCGCACGCCGGTGATCACCGAGAAGGCGACCATGGGTTCGCAATGGAACCAGGTTACTTTCCGCGTTCCCCTCTGTGCTGACAAAACCATGATCAAGGCCGCCGTACAGGGTCTCTTCAAGGTAAAAGTCACGAAGGTCAACACCTCCGTCCAGAAGGGCAAACTGAAAGTATTCAAGGGTCGCGCAGCGCTTCGCAGCGACACTAAAAAAGCAATCGTCACGCTGGCCGAAGGTCAGTCCATTGATGTGACAACCGGAGTTTAAGGAGAACTAGAATGGCACTCAAATCATACCGCCCGACATCTCCAGGCCTTCGTCAGATGGTTCGCGTTGATCGCAGCGAACTCTGGAAGGGTAAGCCTGAGAAGTCACTGATCGATGGCAAGCATCACAGCGCCAACGGTCGTAACAATCATGGCAACATCACAGCGTGGCACCGCGGCGGCGGACACAAGCAGAGATACCGTATCATCGACTTCAAGCGCGCTAAGTTTGATGTTGAAGCAACAGTCGAGCGTCTGGAATACGACCCGAACCGCTCCGCCTGGATCGCGCTGATCAAATACAAAGACGGCGAACTGTCTTATATCCTTGCACCGCAACGCCTCGCCAAGGGAGACAAAATCGTTTCCGGTCTGAAGGTGGACATTCTTCCCGGCAACGCTCTGCCGATCAAGAACATCCCCGTCGGTACACTGGTTCACAACGTCGAACTCACCCCTGGTAAGGGCGGACAGATGGCGCGCTCCGCAGGCACTTTCGTGCAGATCGTCGGTCGTGATGCCGGCTACACACAGGTAAAGCTGGGCTCCGGCGAACTTCGTGTCGTTCGCGGCGAATGCCTTGCAACTGTCGGCACCGTTTCAAACGCAGACCATACCAACGTGAAAATTGGCAAGGCCGGTCGTAATCGCTGGCTGGGCTGGAAGCCGCACAACCGTGGTGTTGTGATGAACCCGATTGACCACCCGCATGGCGGTGGTGAAGGTAAGTCTTCAGGTGGTCGTCACCCGGTTACGCCGTGGGGCAAAGGCACCAAGGGCACCAAAACGCGTAAAAACAAATCAACAGACAAATATATCCTGCGTCGTCGCAAGAATAAGCGTCTGGCAGCTGGTCAATAAAGGAGAGAAACTGTGGCACGTTCCGTAAAAAAAGGCCCGTTTATAGATGGTTATCTGCTGAAGAAGGCAGACAAGGCTCGCGGCTCAGGCCGTAACGAAGTGATCAAAACATGGTCACGCCGCTCCACTATTCTGCCCCAATTCATTGGTCTGACCTTTGGCGTTTACAACGGCCNNGACAAGACCGCGAAAGCGAAGGAATAATAATCATGGCAAGGACACCGAACAAACCACGCCGGGCTGAAAACGAAGCGTTTGCAAAAGCCCGCTACATCAAGGGCAGCGAGCGCAAGCTCAACCTGCTGGCGCAATTGATCCGCGGGAAGCTCGCTTCCGTCGCGCTGATCGACCTGGAATTTTCACGCCGCCGCATGTCGCATGAAGTTAAAAAAGTTCTCGAGTCCGCCATCGCGAACGCCGAAAACAACCACAACCTTGACGTTGACCGTTTGGTTGTGAAGTCGGCAACTGTCGGCCGCACAATGACCCTGAAGCGTTTCCACGCACGTGGTCGCGGTCGTTCCGCAGGTATTGAAAAACCTTTCGCTAACCTCACGATTATCGTGGCCGAAGGCGGAGCCGAGAAGCACAAGACGAAAAAGGACGCTGCCGAAGCAAAACTGAAGGCAGGCGGAGACGTTAAAACAAAGGGCGGCGCGAAGATGGCTGCAGCCAAAACCGAAACGAAAGTTGGAGAATAAGATATGGGTCAGAAGATTAACCCGATCAGTCTGAGACTGGGCATCAACCGTACATGGGACAGCCGCTGGTATGCAGGCAAGGACTATGCGACGAAGCTGCTGCAGGATATCAAACTGCGTGCCCACGTGCTGAGTGCCCTGAAACAGGCGGGTGTAGCACGTGTCGTGATCGAGCGCGCGGCTAACAAGACTGCGGTGACAATCCACACGGCGCGTCCGGGTGTGATCATCGGCAAAAAAGGCTCCGATATCGAGAAGCTCCGCAAGGACCTGTCCAAGTACACGGGCGGTGAAGTGACCCTGAACATCGTTGAAATCCGCAAGCCTGAAATGGATGCGCAACTGGTTGCTGACGGCATCGCCCAGCAGCTCGAGCGCCGCGTCGCTTTCCGCCGTGCCATGAAGCGGGCTGTTCAGTCGGCCCTGCGTCTCGGCGCTGGCGGCATCCGGGTCAACTGTTCCGGCCGTCTGGCGGGTGCTGAAATCGCCCGTCGTGAATGGTACCGTGAAGGCCGCGTTCCTCTGCACACGCTGCGTGCGGATGTTGACTACGCGATTGCCCGCGCATCGACGACCTACGGCATCATCGGTGTTAAGGTGTGGATCTTCAAAGGCGAGATTCTGGCGCATGACCCGTCGGCGCACGACAAGCGCCTGCAGGATGCATCACCTTCACGTGATACACGCGGTTAAGATTGAGAATTTAAAGAGAAAAAGGAATTACGGCTATGATGTCACCAAAGAAAATGAAGTTCCGCAAGCAGCATAAGGGACGCATCCACGGTAAAGCAACCTCGGGTACTTACCTCGCTTATGGTTCCTTTGGCCTGAAGGCAACATCGCCAGAGCGTATCACTGCGCGCCAGATCGAAGCGGCGCGTCGTGCGATCAGCCGCTGCATCAAGCGTCAGGGTCGTCTCTGGATCCGTATTTTTCCGGATGTGCCTGTATCGAAGAAGCCGCTTGAAGTGCGCATGGGCAGCGGTAAGGGTTCACCAGAATTCTACGTCAGCCGCGTCAAGCCCGGCAAAATCATGTTTGAACTGGACGGTGTTCCCCGCGCAGTTGCAGAAGAAGCATTCTCGCTTGCTTCCGCAAAGCTGCCGATCAAAGTCCGTTTTATATCCCGCGAATAGGAAGAGCAGAAAATGAAAACCGCAGATTTGAGAGCAAAATCACAAGACGAACTGCAGCAGAGCCTGATGGACCTGCGCAAGGAGCAGTTCAACTTCCGGTTCCAGAAGACCACCGGCAAGGTCGAGAACACCGCGCGCATCCGCGTCGTCCGCCGCGACATCGCGAAGGTGAAGACACTGTTGAATGAATTGAAATCAGGTAAGAAGCCTGCAGCTAAGCCCGCAAAGGCGAAAGCAGCCAAGGCGCCTGCCAAAAAGAAAGCCAAGGAGTAAATAAATGCCACGTCGTGTACTTGAAGGTAAAGTCGTCAGCGATAAATGTGACAAGACAGTCACTGTTGTTGTTGAGCGCCGCGTGAAAGACCCCCTCTACGGGAAAATTATCCGCCGCTCCGCAAAATACGCTGCGCATGATGAAACCAACCAGTGGAAGGTAGGCGACGAAGTTGCTATCGAAGAATGCCGCCCGCTATCGAAATCCAAAAAGTGGCGCGTCATCAGCGGCAAGGCGACAGGCGAAAGCCAGGCAAGAACGGTTGATGATGCTCATCACGGTAAAGTTTCCGTGAAGAGAGCGCCAGCTGCACCTGCTGCGGCACCAAAAGCAGAACACAAGGCAGAGACGAAGAAGTCATCTGCCAAAAAAGAGAAGTAAGAAGAGTTAATTAAGAAAGGTCAAACACATGATACAGATGCAATCTTGTATGGATGTCGCCGATAACAGCGGGGCGCGCAGGGTCCAGTGCATCAAGGTGCTCGGCGGCTCTCACCGGAGAACGGCTGGCATCGGCGATATAATCGTCGTTTCCGTGAAGGATGCTATTCCCCGCGGGCGCGTCAAGAAGGGTACTGTGCACAAGGCGGTTATCGTCCGCACATCCACTCCCCTCAAGCGTGATGACGGCACCAGTATCCGTTTTGACCGTAACGCCGCTGTGCTGATCAATCCAGCCGGCGAGCCGGTTGGCACACGTATCTTTGGACCGGTTACGCGCGAGCTGCGTTCCAAGAACTTCATGAAAATTATCTCGCTCGCGCCGGAGGTGCTCTAATGGCCACCAAGTTTAAGATCAAGAAGGGCGACAAGGTTGTCGTTCTCGCAGGCAAGGACAAAGGCAAGAGCGGCGAAGTCAAACACGTCAACATTGCTGATGCGCGTGTCACGGTGCAGGGTATCAATCTCCTGACCAAGCACCGCAAACCTACCCAGACAGGGAAGGGCGGCTTGGAAAAAATCGAGGCGTCTTTGCACATTTCGAACGTCGCTCTCGTCGACCCGAAATCCGGCAAGCCGACCCGCGTCGGATATAAAACAGTAAGCGGCAGCAAGGTGCGTGTGGCAAAACGCTCCGGCGAGCAGTTGGAATAAGAGGAAATCATGGTAGTACGTCTTAAAAAAGAATATCTGGAAAAAATCAGGCCTGCGATGAAGCAGCAGTTCGCTTACAAGAACGACATGGAAATCCCGCGTCTGGACAAGATCGTGATCAACATGGGCGTTGGCGAAGCCGCCTCGGACAGCAAGAAGATTCATGGCGCTGTTGCTGACATGACCGCTATTTCGGGCCAAAAGCCGCTGGTTATTCGTTCAGCCAAGTCGATTGCGGCTTTCAAACTGCGCGAGAATATCCCAATCGGCTGCAAAGTCACCCTGCGCGGCGCGCGTATGTATGAATTTCTTGACCGTCTGATCACCATTGCGATGCCGCGTATCCGCGACTTCCGCGGCGTGTCGGAAAAGAGCTTCGATGGCAACGGCAACTATGCCCTCGGCATCAAGGAACAGATCATTTTCCCCGAAATCAACTTCGACAAGGTNNCAAAATGCCCTTCAGAATTCGTTAAACGGGAAGGATTTTAAAACGATGGCTAAAACGAGTTCAGTCGAGAAGAACAACCGCCGCAAGAAGCTGGTGAAGAAGTACGCCGCAAAGTGGGCTAAACTGAAGGCGATCGCTGCCGACCAGTCCCGTCCGGCGGACGAGCGTTTCACGGCGCGCCTGAAGATGGCGACCCTGCCGCGCAACTCACACCCGACACGCGTGCGCAACCGTTGTGCGCTGACGGGCCGTGCGCGCGGCAACTACAGGAAATTCGGCATTTCACGCCTGATGTTCCGTGAACTGGCGTCTATGGGAATGATCCCTGGCGTAACGAAATCAAGCTGGTAAGAGGAAAGGAGAAAATATCACATGGTTAACGATCCTCTTGGAGATTTGCTCACCCGCATTAGAAATGGCCAGTCGGCAAGACTGTCGGCTGTTTCAAGCCCTGCTTCAAAGCACCGGATCAGCGTGCTGGAAGTTCTGAAGCGCGAGGGCTACATCCGCGATTACAGTGTCACGAAAAAAGACAATGGCTCTGCGGATCTGACCGTCGAACTGAAGTATTCGGAAGGTCAGCCGGTTATTCGCGAAATCTCGCGCATTTCCAAGCCCGGCCGCCGCGTTTACTCGAAAGTCACGGAGGTTCCGCGTTTTTTCAACGGTCTCGGTATTTCAATCCTGTCCACGCCGCGTGGTGTGCTCTCCGATAAGGAAGCGCGCGAAGCGAACGTCGGCGGCGAATTGCTTTGCCGGGTCTTTTAATTGGTGAGTATGTAGACATGTCAAGAATTGCAAAACACCCGATCAAGATCCCAGCAGGCGTTGAAGTTAAACTCAACGGCAAGAAGCTGGTTGTGAAGGGTAAAAAAGGCGAACTTTCGCTGGACCTCGTCCACGACATCGCCGCCGAGATCAAGGATGGCACACTGCAGCTGAAGCCTCTGTCCAACGCACGTCTTGCAAAAGATATGTGGGGCACGACAGCTTCCAACTTCCGCAACATGCTCAAGGGCGTGACCGAAGGTTACAGCAAGCGTCTCCTGCTCGAGGGTGTTGGTTTCCGTGCGGCGCTGAAAGGCAAAGACCTTGTTCTGCAGATCGGTTTCAGCCACGAAGTAAACTACAAGACGCCGCAAGGCATCGAAATCAAGGTGCCGAAGCAGACGGAAGTCGAAATTCACGGCATCGACAAGCAGAAGGTCGGTCAGGTTTCAGCTGAAATTTATTCAATGAAGCCGCCCGAGCCGTACAAAGGCAAGGGCTTCAGGTATGAAGGCCAGCACGTTCGTCGTAAAGAAGGCAAGAAGAAGTAAGGTAAAGGTAATAACATGGTTAAAACAGTATCCAAGCAGCGCCGTCAGTGGCGGGTTCGCAAGTCCGTCAAGAAGGCAACGGAGAAAAATCTCCGTCCGCGTCTTACGGTGCATCGCTCTGCGCATCATATCTATGCGCAAGTCATCAATGACGAGACCGGTGTTACGCTGGCTGCGGCATCTACAGTTGATGCCGACCTGAAAAAGGGCCTCAAAAGCACCCACAACAAGGATGCTGCGACCGCTGTCGGCAAACTGGTTGCCGAACGCGCAAAGAAGGCGGGTGTCAAAGAAGTGGCGTTTGACCGCGGCTCCTATATGTACCACGGACGTGTGAAGGCTCTTGCAGATGCCGCACGTGAAGCCGGCTTATCATTTTAAGGGAAGAAAAAAATGGCAGAACCTACTAACGCTCCGAGAGAAAACAAAGGCAAAGGCCCCGGCGAAGGCCGCGGCAGAGGCCCAGGTAAAGGCGCAGGCAAAGGCAAGCCCCGCGACCGCGAAGACGGTGAAGGCAACGAGATCGTCGAACGCCTTGTCGCTGTCAACCGCGTATCAAAAACGGTTAAAGGTGGTCGCCGCATGGGTTTCGCCGCGATCATGGTCGTCGGTGACGGCCGCGGCCGTATCGGCGCCGGTGCTGGCAAGGCCCGCGAAGTTCCTGAAGCCATCAAGAAGGCGACGGATCAGGCAAAGCGCCATATGATTCGTGTTCCGCTGCGTGATGGTCGTACCATTCACCATGACGTGGAGGCGCGTTTTGGTGCTGGCCGCGTACGTCTCCGCTCTGCTCCAGCCGGTACGGGTATCATCGCCGGCGGTCCGCTGCGTGCCGTATTCGAAGTTCTGGGGATCCACGATGTCGTTGCGAAGTCGCTCGGCTCGTCCAACCCTTATAACATGGTGAAAGCCGCCCTCGCTGCGTTCAGACTCATGGAAAGCCCCCGCATGGTGGCTGGCCGTCGCGGCCGCCGCGTGAACGAAGTTCTGGGCCGCAAAGCCGACGCGAAGGAGAGCGAATAATGACCGAAGCAAAGAAGCCTGCCGCGAAGAAACCCGCCGCTGCTGCTCCCAAGAAAGCCGCTGCAGCCTCCGGCAAGAAAATTAAAGTAACACAGACCGGCAGCACGATCGGACGCATTGATGTGCAGCGCAACACGCTGATCGGTCTCGGCCTCAACAAACGCCACCGCTCCAAGGTGCTGGTAGATTCACCGGCTGTACGCGGCATGATCGAGGTCGTCAAGCATCTCGTGGTTGTCGAAGACGCCGCTTAAAAGGAATAGAAGGAACAGAGAACATGAAACTCAATCAGCTTAGAGACAATCCCGGTGCACGCCACACCCGCCTGACAGTCGGTCGCGGCATTGGCTCCACCAAGGGTAAAACCTGCGGTCGCGGCGTTAAAGGCCAGAAAGCCCGTTCCGGCGTGGCGATCAAAGGCTTTGAAGGCGGTCAGATGTCCCTGCTGCGCCGTATGCCAAAGCGCGGTTTCAAGAATTTCACATCAAAGTGCTACGCCGAAGTCAACCTGGATGATCTTCAGGAAGCAATCGAGCTGAAGAAAATTTCAGCTGCAAAGCCTGTTGATGTAGCGGCTCTGCTGGAAGCGGGTATTATCCGCCGCGCTGGCGACGGCCTTCGTCTTCTTGGCGGCAAACATGCTGTCAAATCCAAGCTGACGGTTGTCGTGACCGGTGCCTCCGCGGGCGCCGTTGCGGCTGTCGAAAAGGCCGGCGGCAAGGTTGAAATTCTTCCAGCCAAGGTAAACAAGCTCCTCAAGGGCAAGCCTGGCAAAAAAGAACGCATGAAACTGGCAGCCGCTGCCGCCCCAGCAAAGAAGAAGTAAGCTTTTAAGCCCGCTCCGGATTATCGCTGAAAACTATAGTGTTGACCCCTTACTTCCCGCGCCTTAAACTATTGCCGGATCAAGAAGAATAAGAGGAGCTATTATAAAGTGGCATCAGCTGTAGAACAATTCGCTTCAAATTTCACATTTGCTTCATTCTCGAAAGCGGAAGAACTGCATCGGCGTCTCTGGTTCACGCTGCAGGCGCTATTGGTCTACCGTATCGGCACCTACATTCCGCTGCCGGGAATTGACCCGCACATCTGGAATGAAATTTTTAATCAAAAGTCTGGCGGCGTGCTTGACATGTTTAACATGTTCTCGGGCGGCTCCCTGAAGCGTATGACGCTTTTTGCGTTAGGGATTATGCCTTATATTTCAGCCTCTATTATCATGCAGATTCTGACATCCATGAGTCCGCAGATGGAGGCGATGAAGAAGGAAGGCGAAGGCGGCCGCAAAAAGCTGAACCAGTACACACGCTATTTCACAATTCTGCTGGCCACCATCCAGTCTTACGGGCTCTCGGTGGGTCTTGAAAGTATGCATGGCTCGGCGAGCTCTGCCGTTATCCATCCCGGCCTTTTCTTCCGCATCACGACTGTCATCACCATTGTCGGCGGCACGATCTTCCTGATGTGGCTTGGCGAGCAGATCACAGCGCGAGGCGTCGGTAACGGTCAGTCTCTGATCATTTTCTCCGGTATCGTCGCGGGCATTCCCCCGGCGATTGGAGCTATTCTGGTTCAGGGTCAGCAGGGAGATATTTCGGCGATAACCATTTTTGGCATTCTCGCCATGGTTGTTGGCGTTGTCGCTTTTATTGTGTTCATGGAGCGTGCACAGCGCCGGATCATATTGCAGTATCCCAAACGGATGGTGGGCAACCGCATGTCTGCAGGGGATTCAAGCCACATGCCGCTGAAGCTGAACACCTCGGGTGTTATTCCGCCGATTTTTGCGTCATCTCTGCTGCTGTTGCCACTCACCATTGTTGGGTTTTCCGGCCTTGGCAAAGGCAGTGATGTCATGGATACAGTCGCGCGTTACCTGCAGCACGGCCAGCCGGTTTACATGGCGCTCTATGGAGGCCTGATCGTTTTCTTTGCGTTCTTCTACACGGCGATCGTCTTCAACCCTGACGAAACAGCCGAAAACCTGCGTAAATACGGCGGCTTTGTTCCGGGATACCGCCCCGGTCAGGCGACAGCTGATTACATGGACTATGTCCTGACCCGCATCACCGTGATCGGCGCGGGCTACCTTGTCTTTGTATGTCTTCTGCCGGAAATGCTGATCGCAAAATTCAGCCTGCCTTTCTATTTCGGCGGCACAAGTTTGCTGATTACGGTCTCGGTCATGATGGACACGGTCGCGCAGATCCAGTCACACCTTTTCGCCCACCACTACGAAGGCACAAGCCTTTTCAAGAAGGCCCGTAAGCGGGAGTTAAAAAAATGAGACTTATTCTCCTTGGACCTCCGGGCGCCGGCAAAGGAACGCAGGCACGCATACTGACTGACAAGTACGGTATCCCGCATATCGCGGCAGGAGACCTTTTCAGGGACAATATCAAGAACGGAACGCCTCTCGGCAAGAAAGTGGAATCTATCCTGAAGGCGGGTACGTTGGTTCCGGATGAAATCACGATCAATATGATAGCGGATCGTCTTGATCAGCCGGATTGCAAGAACGGATTTATTCTCGACGGTTTTCCGCGCAACGTTGCACAGGCCGAAGCGCTTGAAAAGATGCTGAAGGCAAAAGGTATCAAGCTGGACGCTGTCGTGCAGATGGCTGTCAAGGATGCCGAGCTGATTGAAAGGATTTCCGGACGTTTTACCTGCGGGGCCTGCGGCGAGGGTTATCACGACAAATTCAAGAAGCCGCATGACCCTCATGCATGTGACAAATGCGGGGCGAAAGACGACTTTGTCCGCCGTCCGGATGATAATGCAGCGACCGTTAAAACCCGTCTGGATACCTACCACACCCAGACCGCACCGATTCTCCCATTTTACGAAAGCCGGGGAATCCTTAAAACAGTGAACGGCATGGCCCCCATGAACGAGGTCACGAACCAGATTCTGGCCGCTTTGGAGCCCAAAAAAAGCCCTGACAGGCATCCGGCACCCAAAAAAGGCGGCTAAAATACCGTCTTTTGCCTGAAAACTCTAAAAACTAATGTTTCATCTTCAATAAGGTAAATATACAGTTGACGTCCTTCACTCTTACCTTATAATGCGCCGACTCGCGACCTTAAGAGGTGGCGGGGTATTATTTTTGTCCTTATGAAGGAGTATCCGCGTGGCACGTATCGAAGGTGTCAATATACCTACCGAAAAAGTCGTCGGCATCGCGCTGACGTATGTTCATGGCATTGGACGTACCAGTGCTAAAAAGATTCTTGAAGTCGCGAACGTTGCCTGGGGAAAGCGTGTCAACGCGCTGACTGAAGACGAGTTAAACCGCGTTCGGGATGCAATCAAAGCCAGCTACAAGGTTGAGGGTGAGTTGCGCCGTGAAGTCGCAATGAGCGTCAAACGCCTGATGGACCTGGGCTGCTACCGTGGTCTGCGTCACCGTAAAGGCCTGCCCGTCCGCGGGCAGCGCACAAAGACCAATGCACGCACACGCAAGGGTCCGCGTAAGACAATCGCCGGCAAGAAGATGGTTGCCGCTAAGAAATAATTGAGAGTGAAAATAAAAAATGGCTAAAGAACAGAAAAAAGAAGAATCGAAAGAGCAGTCAAAGTCGGCCGCTCCCAAGGCACGCAAGAAGGAACGCAAGAACGTGACGACCGGCACGGCGCACGTCAATTCCACCTTCAACAACACCATCGTCACCATCACCGACGCGCAGGGCAATACGCTGGCGTGGTCGACTGCCGGTAACATGGGTTTCAAGGGCTCGCGTAAATCGACCCCTTACGCCGCCCAAATCGCCGCTGAAGAAGCGGGCCGTAAGGCGAAGGAACACGGCGTCAAGACGCTGGAAGTTCTCGTCAAGGGTCCCGGCTCAGGCCGTGAGTCGGCACTGCGTGCACTGCAGTCTGTCGGTTTCATCATCAACTCCATCGTGGACATCACGCCCGTTCCTCATAACGGTTGCCGTCCGCGCAAACGGCGCCGCGTTTAAGTTTTTAATATCTATTTTATAATTCGTTCATCGCAAGAAGAGGGGCTGACCTTGATACAGAAAAATTGGCAAGAGCTTATTAAACCGAACAAGATTGAAGTAACCACATCCAAGGATCCCGCACGGCATGGCACCGTTGTCGTCGAGCCGCTGGAACGCGGCTACGGTCTGACACTGGGTAACGCGCTGCGCCGCGTCCTGTTGTCATCACTGCAAGGCGCTGCAGTCACCTCGATCAAGATCGACGGCGTTCTCCATGAATTCTCCTCCATCGACGGCGTTCGCGAAGACGTGACGGATATCGTCCTCAACGTCAAGAACATCGCTCTCCGTCTGCACGCTGAAGGCAGCAAGAAGCTGCACCTCCGCGCTGAAGGCCCTTGTGAGGTGAAGGCCGGCATGATCGAGACGACGGCCGACCTCGAAATCACCAACCCGGACCTCGTTATCTGCACGCTCGGCAACAAGGCGAAGCTGAACATGGAGCTCACCATCAGCAGCGGCAAAGGCTACCGTCCTGCCGCGCAAAACCGCGCTGAAGACGCTCCCATCGGCATCATCCCGGTCGACAGCATTTTCAGCCCCGTCCGCCGCGTCTCCTACAAAGTAGAAGACACTCGCGTTGGCCAGATCACCGACTACGACAAGCTCGTTCTCGATGTTGAAACCAACGGCACAGTCAAGCCGGAAGACGCTGTTGCCTATGCTGCGCGTATCCTGCAAGACCAGCTGCAAGTATTCGTCAACTTCCAGGAGCCAGAAACGGTTGCCAAGGAAGAAGCTAAGGACGAACTGCCCTTCAGCCGTCACCTGCTGCGTAAGGTTGAAGAGCTGGAACTCTCGGTTCGTTCAGCTAACTGCCTCAAGAACGACAACATCATTTATATCGGCGACCTCGTCCAGAAGACGGAAGCGGACATGCTTCGCACTCCGAACTTTGGCCGTAAGTCCCTCAACGAGATCAAGGAAGTTCTCACCAATATGGGACTGCACCTCGGCATGAAAGTCGAAGGCTGGCCACCAGAGAACATCGAAGACCTCGCCAAAAGGCTCGAGGAGCCGTTCTGAACTAACTAATCTGCCGGCCTGCGCCGGCGACTACCCGGGCATAATGCCCAAAATATTACTGCTGAATACAGGGTAATATCTGCACAATCCGTCTTATGCGTAAGGCGACAGTAAAAAGGAGAACGCACTATGCGTCATAGTAAATCAGGCCGTAAACTCGGCGTCACCAGCACTCACCGCAAAGCGATGTTCGCCAACATGGCTGTCGCCCTCATCAAGCACGAGCAGATCACCACCACGCTGCCGAAAGCCAAGGAACTGCGCGGCTTCGTCGAGAAGCTGATCACCCTCGGCAAAGCAGGAAGCCTTGCTAACCGCCGTCTGGCGCAGTCGCGCCTGCGCGACCTGGATATGCTCGGCAAGCTTTTTGATGTTCTCGGCCCCCGTTACAAGGACCGCAAGGGCGGTTACACACGTGTTCTGAAAGCCGGTTTCCGCTATGGCGATAACGCGCCTGTTGCGATTATCGAACTGGTTGACCGCGACCGTGCCGCCAAAGGCAAGGATAGCGCGCCTGTAGATGCAGAAGAAACAGCCGCAGCACCTGTTACAGAAAAGAAGGCTAAAAAGGCACCGGCCAAGAAGAAAGCCGCTGCTGGTTAACTTTTAAAAAATGAGCTATAAAAAAGGGCGGAGGCTTTATGTCTTCCGCCCTTTTTTAATTCTATGCACAGGAGGTCAGCATGTTCCGTTTATTCAGTATTATTTTAACGATTGTTTTTGTTTTGTGTATAGCCCCTCCGCAGGCCTGTGCCGATGTGCCGGTATCCATCCAGCAGATGCAGTTAAGCTTTGCGCCGCTGGTCAAGAAAACCGGTCCCGCTGTGGTTAACATCTACGCCAAGCGCGTGGTGCAGGAGCAGATGCGTTCCATCAGTCCTTTTTTGAATAACCCGTTCTTCAACCAGTTTTTCAATGCCCCGGAATTCGGCGGATCCACCCGCGAGAGGATCGAGAAGTCCCTCGGCTCCGGCGTGATTGTTGGTTCTGATGGCGTGATCGCCACCAACCACCATGTCATCAAGGACGCAACCGAAATAAGCGTCGTCATGAGCGATGGCCGCGAGTATACAGCCCAGAAGCTGCTCGATGATCCGCGGACTGACCTTGCTATTCTCAAGATCGATGCAAAGGGCGAGAAGCTGCCTGTGCTGGAATTGGCCGACAGTGATGCGGTCGAGGTGGGGGATCTGGTTCTGGCCATCGGCAACCCGTTTGGTGTCGGGCAGACGGTGACGAATGGCATTGTCTCCGCCATGGCACGGACTGATATAGGTATTTCAGATTACAGCTTTTTTATCCAGACAGACGCGGCGATCAATCCCGGGAATTCAGGCGGCGCGCTGGTGGATATGCAGGGCCGCCTGATCGGCATTAACAGCACGATTGTTTCAAGTAGCGGGGGCTCGCTTGGCATCGGTTTTGCCATTCCGGCCAATATGGTGAAAACGATTATCGATGCCGCACAGCATGGCAATAAAGTGCACCGCCCGTGGACGGGCATGATCGGACAGAATATCACCTCTGATATGGTTGAAAGCCTGGGCCTGAAGAGTGCGCAGGGATCTTTGGTGGCGCAGGTTATAAAAGAGGGCCCGGCTGACAAAGTGGGCATCAAGTCAGGCGATGTGATCCTCTCTATCAATGGGAAGGATATTCAGGATCCCATTGCGCTGAAATTCCGTTTGGCAACCATTGCGCTTGGAAGCCCTATAAAACTGCAGGTGTCGCGCGGGGGTAAGCTTTTCGAGGTGACGATGACGGCCGCAGCACCGCCCGAAAATCCGCCGCGTGATGAAACCCTGATAAAAGGCGCAAATCCTTTCTCCGGAGCTGTTGTGGCTAATCTCTCGCCAGCTTTAACTGAAGAAATGGGTAGCTTCGCCTCTGAAACGGGCGTTGTGATCTATAAAGTTGAGGGAGGCACGGCCAGCCGCTTTCTGCAGCGTGGCGACATCATCGTGAGTCTGAACGGAGAAAAAATTAATTCCGTCAGCCAGCTGAACGACCTGCTGCAGAAACACGATAAAATGCAATGGCGGATACAGCTGCGCCGCGGTCAGCAGGTGATTAACCTGATAGTCTCCGGATGAGTAACCTGTTTGAAATCGCCGCCGAAGATAAGAGCAAGGAAGCACCCCGTCCTCTGGCCGACTTGCTGCGGCCGCAGAAACTGGAGGATGTCGTCGGGCAGGATCACCTAATAAAAGATGATGGCCCGCTGGCCCGCATGGCGGTGCAGGGAAAGATATCCTCACTGATCTTCTGGGGTCCGCCCGGCTGCGGCAAAACGACGTTGGCACGGCTGCTGGCGCAGCATACCAACCTGCACTTTGAGGCTATTTCTGCCGTATTCTCCGGCGTTGCGGATTTGCGGAAGGTTTTTGATTCTGCCGTTCATCGCCGTAAGATGGGACGCGGCACACTGCTGTTCGTTGATGAAGTCCACCGCTTTAATAAAGCGCAGCAGGACTCCTTCCTGTCGCACGTCGAAGACGGCACGATCACGCTTGTGGGCGCAACTACCGAGAATCCGTCATTTGAGCTAAACGCTGCGTTGCTGTCGCGCTGTCAGGTGCTGGTGCTGAACCGTCTTGACGAGAAGGCGCTGGAAACCCTGCTGCAACGCGCGGAAAAAACAATCAACCGGCCTTTGCCGCTGACGCCGGAGGCGCGTACGGCACTGGTGTCGATGGCAGATGGCGACGGGCGTTATATTCTCAACCTTGCGGAACAGATTTTTCAGGTGCAGAAAAAAGGCACGCTGGATATAGAGGCACTCACAAAACTGGTGCAGAAGCGTGCGCCTCTCTACGACAAGGCGCAGGAAGGGCACTATAATCTTATCAGCGCACTGCATAAATCGGTCCGCGGTTCTGATGCCGATGCCGCGCTTTACTGGTTTTGCAGGATGCTGGATGGCGGCGAAGACCCGCGTTATATCGCGCGGCGCATGGTCCGGATGGCGGTTGAAGATATCGGTCTTGCTGATCCGCAGGCAATGACAATTACTCTAGGAGCGTGGGATATTTATGAACGTCTTGGGTCGCCGGAAGGTGAACTGGCCTTATCAGAGGCGCTTATTTATCTGGCAACCGCGCCAAAATCCAATTCGTCATACGTCGCTTATGGCGCGGCGCAGACAGCGGCAAAATCGACAGGGTCTCTGATGCCGCCAAAGCATATCCTTAACGCGCCGACAAAACTGATGAAAGACATCGGCTACGGCAGGGGCTACCAATACGATCCGGATACGGAGCATGGCTTCTCCGGACAGGATTATTTTCCTGAGGGTATGCAGCGCCAGCGGTTTTACGAGCCTGTTGAACGCGGGTTTGAGCGCGAGATAAAAAAACGCATTGATTACTGGGATAAGCTGCGCATGGAAGCAACAAGCGCGACTCGCAAAGAGAAAGAAGAAAAATCATGAATATGTACCTGATTTTGGCCATTGCCCTTGGCGGGGGGATCGGGTCCGTTGCCAGACACTATGCGATTAGTGCAGCGATTAACATCTGGGGCTCTGATTTCCCTTACGGAACATTAATTGTGAATGTCATTGGCTCGTTTATCATTGGCGCTCTGATGGAAACGATGGCGCAGAAATGGCAGGTAACGCAGGAAGTACGAGCTTTTCTGATTACCGGAATTCTCGGAGGGTTCACAACTTTCTCCGCCTTTTCATTTGATGTGCTGAAGCTGGTGGATACCAATCATTTCCTTCCGGCTTTATTATATGTTTTTCTCTCGGTGGGGTTGTCACTGGCAGCGGTCTTTGGTGCTGTTTACATTATGCGCGGAGTATTTTCCTGATGGTTGATAATGTCGTTGTTACAGAAGCCGAAGACGGCGTCCGCCTTGACAGGTGGCTTAAGAGAAATTATCCGGAAGCCACTTTCAGCAATCTGCAGAAAATTCTTCGCACGGGTCAGTTGCGTGTCGATGGCAAACGGGCGAAGGGCGATGTGCGGCTTATCAAGGGTCAGTTGATTCGCGTGCCGCCGCAGCTTGCCGTACCTGTGCCGAAAAATGAAAAAGGTATGACGAAGAAGGATGTCGATTTTATCCAGTCTCTCGTGCTGTACAAGGATGAGCATATCATTGCCATCAACAAACCGGCAGGGTTGGCATCACAGGGCGGCTCGAAGATCAACCGCCATATTGACGGCATGCTCGATGGTCTGATTTTTGACGGCGTCAAGCCGCATCTGGTGCACCGCCTTGACAAGGACACGTCCGGCGTTTTGCTGCTGGCGCGGAATCCAAAAATCGCCAAGCGGATGGGGGAGCTGTTCCAGGGGCGTGACATCCGCAAATATTACTGGGCGATCACAGTGCCGGCACCCGTGCTGCATCAGGGCAAGATAAAATCCACAATCGCGAAAGTTGATGGACCGGGCGGCGAAAAAGTGCGCGGCGTCAGTGAAGAAAAAGGCAAGACGGCGATTACCTATTATCAGGTAATGGAAACGGCGGGCACCAAGCTTGCCTGGGTGGCTTTCTGGCCGAAGACAGGCCGCACCCATCAGATCCGCGTCCATGCCCTCGAGATGGGCTGCCCGCTGCTGGGCGACTATAAATACAGCCATTACCAACCATTGCTGGAAGAACTGCCCGAACTGCCGAACATGCTGCACCTGCATGCAAGGCGTGTTATCCTGCCGCATCCGGTGACGGGAAAGAAACTTGATATCACAGCTCCGCTTGACCCGCATATGCGCAAGACGTGGAAGTTTTTCAATTTTAACCCTGAAGATAAAGCAGACCCGTTTCAGGACGTTGAATAATGTTTAAGGGGCTGGCCTACATCTGTTGGATAATAGTGGTTCTTATGCTTGCGTCAGGCGTAATTTTACTTACGGTTAACCTTCAATCGCAGAAGCCGCAAATAGAAGCGCAGATAACAACTCTTTTGCACCAGAAAGTGCGCATCAACGGAGATATAGATTTTGGCCTGCTCGGCTGGCGTCTGGCGCTGGTGCTGCATAAGGTAGAGGTCGGTGAAAGCGTGAAGGCCGATACGGTGGCACTGACCTTGCGGGGGTTAAAATTCTCGCAGGGCGTTTTTGTACAGGCGAATGGTTTAAAGTTCAAGGACCGTCTCCTGGGTAACTACGACATACCCGTTAACGTCCAGCCCAACGGCTTTGAAGTTTATCCTCTGGAGGGGGGGCTGGAGGGTTCCGCGTTTGCGGGTAATATTAAATATATTGACGGCAAGCTTCATATCGACGGCGTTCTAAAAGATCTCTCGCTAGACACGCTTGCTGAAGATACTGAAGGGAAGCTTGATGCAAGGATCAATCTTGAGGCGAAGGGCGATGACGGGGCGCAACTGATACACTCACTCACTGGCCGCTTTACGCTCACAAACGGCGGTGGAAAGTTGAGCAGCAAGTCGCTGGCTTTCTGGTCGCGCGGCCTTGTGGCCAGTCTATTGCCGGGAAAAAAGGAAGCGACGAACCTGAATTGCGCGATTGTTGATTTTAATATCGAGAACGGAGTAGCCCATAGCCGGGCAATTGTAGTCGACACCGGCGACAACACTGTTTTTGCCAAGGGGGATATCGCGCTCGATAGCGGCAAGGTCGATATGGTTCTCAAGCCGAACCCGAAGGACATGCAGCTTGTCAGTGTTGCAACGCCTGTGCATATCACCGGCTCTATTGATCATGCAACCGTGACTCCACAGGTAAGCGGGGTTGTTAAGAAGGTTGGCGGGATGCTACTGGGGGTTGTCAACCCCGCGCTGGCGCTGATCCCGATCCTTGAAGGGGGCATGGATGAATACAAAGGCTCCTGCGCGCAGATTTTGAAGGAGCATCAGCCGAAAAAGCTATGAGGAAACTCTATAAAAAAGCAGAGGCGGGAACGGCTCCCGGAGGATACGTGGTGCGTCTGGATGGTACAGCCGTAAAAACACCTCTGGGCCATCCGCTGCTGCTGCCATCCCAGGCGCTGGCCGCAGCGATGGCCGAGGAATGGGCGGCGCAGGGCAGCGATATCAATCCTGTGACCATGCCGATGACGCGGCTTGCCAATACGATGGTTGATAAATCCAACGGGCCGGAGCGTGCTGCGATGAACGCCGAGCTCTTGAAATACGGCAGTTCCGACCTGATCTGTTATTTTGCGACCCACCCCGCCGATCTTGTCAAACGTCAGCAGGAACTATGGCTGCCGCTGGTTTCGTGGATGAAGGAGAAGTACGGCATCGCCTTTGAAACCATCTCGGGCATCCAGTACCATCCGCAGCCGCAGGCCTCGCTTGATCTGCTGAAAAAAGTTGTTACGGGTCTCGATGCGGCTGAATTCACCGTCGTGCAGGCGGCGGCGATGACGGTGGGATCGATCGCCATAGCCCTCGCGCTGCTTGAAGAAAGGCTGTCGCCCGATGAGGCTTATGAGGCGGCCTGTGTTGATGAAATATACCAGCTTAAAACATGGGGCGAGGATGCTATCGCGCAGAAACGGCTGGATATTACCAGATCAGAACTGGCAGCTGTCGCACAGTTCTGGGAGCTTCTTAAAGCCAGCTCGTGACGTTTTCCACCGGCTTGTCTTCTTTCACCAGAACATAACCCCGCCAGCAGCGGTGTAGCCACCACACTGTGGGCGGGGCTGCGCCGATGCTGCTAAAAATTTCAATTTTCAGCATATTGTGTTGGAAATAACTTTGCATTGCCGTTACCAGAGCCATCGGGTCGCCGTTCATCTTGCTCATCACGGAGCCGATATCCGTGAAAGCCCAGATAAGCCAGGTGCTGAGGCCAAGGTTAACCGGAATAGCAACACAGGAGGCAATCCAGGCAGTGCGGTAGAGCCAGCGTAGATGACTGGCGTAGGGAGTGCCCTGCGCTTCGGCCTTTTTTGACTTGCTCATATGACCGGCGATAGCCAGCGTGAGGATACTTAAACCCAGCATAGTGAGATCGTTTGAAATTTGCAGCATAGCGCTCAGGGCATAAACGCCATAAAGTATGATGCAGGTCTTGCGGAGATCGGCGGTTTTTTCAATTTCGGTCATTCTTCCCTCAAAAAAGGCTATCCGGGTAATCAATAGGCTCTGACTTGTCTGCCCGCATGAGCCCGTACCAGCAGCGCCTGACCCACCAGAAAATCGGCGGGGTAATGCACCATGTTGTGATGCGGTCTATCCGGGGGGCGTTCTTGTCAGTGTATTGCTTGATGAGGTTCCATAGGACGTCAAGGTCATCCGTGTTTGAGCTTGCAATAATTTTTTTGAGGGAGTCGATGTCTGTCAATGTATATACGAGGTACATTGTCAGGATTAAAGAGAGGGGGAAAAGATAGCGGGAACCGATTGTCAGTGTTCGCGATATCCATTCGACATGGCTGACATAGATGGTGTTTTGGGCTGTGAGGCGCTGCGCTTTGACCATGAAACCGGCAAGGCCAACAATAATGCAGCCGAGGATGACCATTTGCCATGACTCTGCGTATTGCGCGATAGCACCCAATATCGAGATAACATAGAGCCACATGGAAAAAATCCGCTGTTCAGGGTTCTTTTCTTCCGGCTGGGGGGCGTACATTATTTTCTTCCGAAAAGTTTTTCGATATCGTGAAGTTTCAGTTCCACATAGGTCGGGCGGCCATGGTTGCACTGCCCGGAATGCGGCGTTTTTTCCATCTGGCGCAGAAGCGCGTTCATTTCCTCGGGGGTCAGACGGCGTCCGGCGCGCACCGAGCCGTGACAGGCCATGGTGGCGGACACGTGCATGAGGCGCCGCTCCAGCGGCAGCTCGTCGTCCCATTCCGCCATGT
>PLXM01000184.1 GCA_003153235.1 Rhodospirillales bacterium | reverse complement strand
CCGGCGGCGTGCATCAGGATATGCCAGCGGGATTGCTCGATGACATGTATGCCTATGCCGGCAATACGCTCAAGTTCATTGATGATCTCGAAACGCTGCTGACCGAAAACCGCATTTTCAAGCAGCGCACCGTCGATATCGGCACGGTCACTAAAGAACAGGCGATAGACTGGGGCTTTTCGGGTCCGATGCTGCGTGGTTCTGGTCTGGCGTGGGATCTGCGCAAGGCGCAGCCCTATGATGTTTATGCGGATATGGACTTTGACATTCCGGTCGGCTCGACAGGCGATTGCTATGCGCGTTATCTGGTGCGCGTCGAAGAAATGCGCCAGTCCTGCAAGATCATGAAGCAGGCGATCGAGAAAATGCCGGAAGGCAACATAATGGTCGATGACCACAAGATCAACCCGCCCAAGCGCGCCGACATGAAAAACTCGATGGAAGCGATGATCCACCACTTCAAGCTTTACACCGAGGGTTATCACGTTCCGGCCGGAGAAACCTACACGGCGACGGAAGCGCCAAAGGGCGAGTTTGGCGTTTATCTGGTATCGGACGGCTCGAACAAGCCTTACCGCTGCCACATCCGCGCCCCGGGCTTCGTGCATCTGCAGGGGCTGGATTTCATGTCCCGCGGACACATGCTGGCGGATGCTGTCGCCAACATTGGTTCGCTTGATGTTGTATTTGGAGAGATTGACCGATGAGCCACGCTGTAAAAACTGAGTTCACCCAGCCGAAAGACTTCAAGTTCTCGAAGGAGAACATGGTGAAGGTCGAGCTGCATATCTCGAAGTATCCCAAGGGCAAGCAGGCGAGTGCCGTGATGCCGCTGCTCGATCTCGCGCAGATACAGAACGGCGGCTGGATCCCCGAAGCCGCGATGGAAGAAATTGGCCGCATCCTCGAGATGCCGCGCATCAAGGTTTTCGAAGTGGCGACGTTCTATACAATGTACAACCTCGCGCCGAAGGGTAAACATCATCTCCAGTTCTGCACGACAACGCCCTGCTGGCTTGCCGGTTCCGCTGAAGTGTTGCAGGCCTGCGAAAAACACCTCGGTATCAGACTGGGCGAGACTACATCGGATGGCGAGTTCCATCTGTCCGACGTTGAATGTCTTGGCGCCTGTGTCAATGCGCCGGTATTCCAGCACAATGGCGATGATTTCTATGAAGACCTGACGCCCGAGAATGTCGTGAAGGTTATAGACGCGATGAAAACCGGCAAAGCAAAGCCGGGTTCACAAACCGGACGCATCACCTCCATGGGCGTCAAGGGCGCGACCTGTTTGCATGAACAGGCCAAAAAGGCGGGAGTTAAAGATGCTGGATGACAAGGACAGAATTTTTACCAACATCTATGGCTGGCAGGATGCTGGCCTGAAAGCGGCGCAGTCGCGCGGCGATTGGTCAGGCACGAAAGATGTCATGGCTAAAGGTCAGGACTGGATCATCGATGAAGTGAAGAAGTCCGACCTGCGCGGACGCGGTGGCGCGGGCTTCCCGACAGGAATGAAATGGTCGTTTATGCCGAAGGAATCCAAGGACGGACGCCCGAGCTATCTCGTTATCAATGCCGATGAGTCCGAGCCGGGCACATGTAAGGATCGCGATATCATCCGCCACGAGCCGCACAAGCTGGTCGAGGGCGCACTGCTGGCAAGCTATGCGATGCGCGCCCATGCCTGCTACATTTATATTCGCGGCGAATTCATGCGCGAGGCGCAGGCGCTGCAAAAAGCGATTGAAGAAGCTTATGCCGCCGGATTGATCGGCAAGAACGCCTGCGGTTCGGGCTGGGATTTTGATTTGTACCTGCATCGCGGCGCGGGCGCCTACATTTGCGGTGAGGAAACCGCACTGCTGAATAGCCTTGAGGGTAAAAAGGGTTTTCCGCGCAACAAGCCGCCATTTCCGGCGGGCGCAGGGCTCTATGCCTGCCCGACGACGGTGAATAACGTCGAGACAATTGCCGTTGTGCCGGAGATTCTCAAGCGCGGCGCAACATGGTTCGCCAGCTTCGGCAACGAGAAAAACCGCGGCATAAAACTTTTCTGCATCTCCGGCCACGTCAATAATCCCTGCAACGTCGAAGAAGCGATGAGTATTCCGTTGAAGGAAATCATCGAGAAACACGGCGGCGGCGTGCGCGGCGGATGGGATAATCTGCTGGCGGTTATTCCGGGCGGATCATCGACACGGCTGCTGCCGAAGTCGATCTGCGACACCGTGCTGATGGATTTTGATAGCCTGCGCGCGCAAAACTCCGGTCTTGGCACGGCGGCGATCATCGTCATGGATAAATCGACCGATATCGTTTACGCGATTGCGCGTCTGGCGCGGTTCTACTGGCACGAAAGCTGTGGCCAATGCACCCCCTGTCGTGAAGGCACGGGCTGGATGTACCGCATCATGCAGCGCATGGTGAAGGGGGAAGCGCAACTGGAGGAAATCGATATGCTGCTCGATATCGGCAGTGAGATCGAAGGCCACACCATCTGCGCCCACGGCGACGCTTCCGCATGGCCGATACAAGGTCTGATCAAACACTTCCGCCCCGAAATGGAACGGCGCATCAATGAATACCGCAAGAAATTAGTGGCGTAGGAGCACACATGCCTAAACTAACCATCGACAATATTGAAGTCACCGTTGAGCCGGGAACGTCCATCATTCAGGCGGCGGAGCAGCTGGGGATCGAGATTCCACGCTTTTGCTACCATGACAAGCTGTCCGTTCCGGCCAATTGCCGCATGTGTCTCGTTGAAGTTGAAAAATCGCCGAAGCCGGTCGCGAGCTGCGCGATGCCGTGCTCCGACGGCATGAAAGTGTCGACGCAATCCCCCATCGCGCAAAAGGCGCGCAAGGGTGTGATGGAGATGCTGCTCGTCAACCATCCGCTCGACTGCCCCATTTGTGACCAGGGCGGCGAGTGTGACCTGCAGGATCAGGCTGTTTCATACGGGTATGACCGTTCGCGTTATCACGAAGACAAGCGCGCGGTGAAAGACAAGGAACTTGGACCGTTGGTGAAAACCGTTATGACGCGCTGCATCCATTGCACGCGTTGCGTGCGCTTCGGTGATGAAGTCGCGGGCGTCGAGGAAA
>PLXM01000182.1 GCA_003153235.1 Rhodospirillales bacterium | reverse complement strand
TGCTGCCCTTGCCCATCACGCGCACTTCGCCCTTCTGTGGACGGTTGCCATGGTTGAGCTGCAGTGCTTCGTCAATCCGCAAGCCACAACCATATAATAAAGTGAAGAGGGCGCGGTCGCGGTAGGCGATCCAGTTCTCCTGATGTCCGATGCCCTCAAGATTTTGCGTGAGCGTTTTTGCCTGCTCGACAGGTAGCGCGCGCGGCAGTTTCTTCGGCAACTTTGGTGTGCGCACGCCGCCAATGGCCGCATTGTGCAGAAATCCCTGTTTGTCGAGCCATTTCAGAAAGCTGCGGATACTGGAAAGTTGCCGCGCCCGCGTGGCATTGCTCGCACCCGCCGTCATGCGCTGCGTCAGCCAGCTCCTGAAATCGCGCAGGCTGGTGTCGCCGAGATCATTCAGGCTGGGCGGCTTGCCGAGATGTGACGTCAGGAACTCCAGAAAATAGAGGATATCTTTCGTGTAAGCGCGCAGCGTGTGGCGCGAGAAATGCTTTTCATTCTGCAGGAAATCAACCCATGCGTGATAACGCTCCGCAAGATCTGCGGCGGCGGAGGGAAGATCGGCTTCTACGCCTGTATTCCCAGCCATATTCGGAAACACCGTTCGACGACCTGTGCCAGAAAACCGATCTGGTCGACGGCATGGTTGGGCTGGAAAGCTTCCGGATCGCGCGAGCCGAAAGCGATGATGCCGGCGGGTGTGTCGGCGCTGATTTCAAGGCGTACCAGCGCATGGCTTTTGACAAGGCCTGCGCCGGGGCCGAACAATTCTTCATGACCGTTGATGTTATCCTGCAGCAGGGCATCGCCGGTCGAAAGCCATTTTGTCACTGTACCGACTTTAGCGAAACGGATACCAGCCTGATTGATAAACGGGATTTCTTTCGATGTGGATTCGATCACGAGGTTGATGGTATCGACATCGAGAACCACCGGCAGGTGTTGCGTCACGACTTCTATGAATTCTTCGAAGCTTTCGGCCTCGAGCACTGTCAGCACCGCTGTCTGGATGCGGCTTTGATTGTTCATGTTAGCGCGGACGTTTTCAATGAGTTCGCGTTGCAGGCGCTGTGCTTTGGATTTGTCGCTCTTCAGGCGCTCCAGCATCCTCTGCTGAAAATCCACTACACCGTTGCCTTGCTCGATAGGGGGTAGAGCATCCGGATGCGTGTCAAAAAATTCAGGGTTGGCCTTTAGATAAGCAATGACGCTTTCATCATCCAGCTTGTTCTTCATGGCAGCTTCTTTCCCCATGTTATGCAGCGTCCAGAATGGTTTGTCCGGTCTTCTTCCAGTCAGCGACGAATGTCGCGAGGCCCTTATCAGTCAGCGGATGGCTGTAAAGCTGGCGAATGACTTTTGGTGGAATCGTGGCGACATGCGCGCCCATTTTTGCGGACTCAATCAGATGCACCGGATGACGCACGGAGGCGACCAGCACTTCGGTTTTGAAAGCCGGATATTGCTTGTAAATCTCTACGATATCGCGGATCAGCAGCATGCCGTCCTGCCCGATGTCATCGAGGCGTCCGACGAACGGAGAAATAAACGTGGCTCCCGCCTTGGCGGCGAGGATCGCCTGCGCGGCGGAGAAGCAGAGTGTTACGTTGACCATCGTGCCGCCATCGCTGAGAACCTTGCAGACCTTCAGGCCATCTGGCGTGAGCGGAACCTTGACGGCGACGTTCTTGGCGATCTTGGCGAGGCGCTGGCCTTCCTTGAGCATGGTCGCATAATCCGTCGCGGCCACTTCGGCACTGACAGGACCTTTGACCACTTTGCAGATATCTTCAATCAGGCCAATAAAGCTTTTCGCCCCCGATTGCGCCACCAGTGACGGGTTGGTCGTCACACCATCAAGGAGACCTGTGGAGGCTAAGTCCTTAATTTCATTAAGATCTGCTGTATCGACGAAGAATTTCATGGCGGCGTCCCTTCCTTTAAGTACGCTATTAGTGTACTCAATTGCCATGTCTTCATCCAGTCTAAAACAAGGGTTTTTGTTACCGGACACCACGCCACGGGCGCAGGTGCTGGTGCCGTATCCTTTGACGCGGGCCTATGATTACCGGATACCGGACACGCTGGATTTGGCTGCGGGAGATTATGTAAGGGTACCTCTGGGCAAAAAAGAGACTGTCGGCGTGATCTGGGCGCTGGCGGGGGATGAGGCGCTTGACCCGGGCAAGATCAAATATATCCAGCAGAAATATTCCTGCCCGCCGATGCCTGACGTGCACCGCCAGTTTATTGAATGGGTGGCGCGTTATACGATGGCGGACCTCGGCACGGTTCTCAAAATGAGTCTCAGTGTGCCGGAAGCTTTGCAGGCGGCAAAAACGATACCGGCCTATACACTGCCAAAAAAAATGCCGACGAAGCTGTCTTCACACCGCAAAAAAGTTCTTGAGTTTCTGGCGGACGGCGTGCCGCGCAAGGCTCCTGATATTGCGAAGCAGGTCGGCTGCAGCACGACGATTATCCGCGCGATGGCGGATGCAGGGCAATTGCAGGCCGCCCCTTTGTCAACGCCTGCGCCTTGCCAGATCACTGACGTGCGTGTGAATACATTGACATTCTCTGAGTCTCAACAACAGGTTGCTGATGCTCTTAAACAACAAGTGGCGGCAAAAAAATACAGCGCGACACTGCTCGACGGCGTGACCGGTGCGGGCAAGACAGAAGTTTACTTCGAGGCTGTGGCCGAAGCCTTAAAACAAGGCCAGCAGGTCTTGATCCTGCTGCCGGAAATTTCGCTGTCGGCGCAGTTTCTGGAGAGGTTCGAGAGACGTTTCGGTGTGCAGCCTGCGCTGTGGCATTCAGAAGTCTCTCCGGCGCAGCGGCGCACGACATGGGCAGGCGTGGTTGAAGGAAAAACGAAAGTCGTCGTCGGTGCTCGCTCGGCACTGTTCCTGCCGTTTGCCGGCCTTGGCCTCATGATCGTGGATGAAGAGCACGATGCGTCCTACAAACAGGAAGAGGGGGTCCTCTACCATGCGCGGGATATGGCGATCGTGCGGGCGCATCTGGGCAATATTCCGGTGATGCTGGTTTCTGCGACGCCGTCGCTGGAGTCAATGGAGAATGTCAAACAGGGTAAATATCATTACCTGCATCTGGCATCGCGTCACGCAGGCGCAAAGATGCCGGCGATGCATGTGATTGACCTGAAGGTGACGCCGCCCGGGCGCGGGCAGTTTATATCGCCGCCGTTGCAGAAAGCGCTTCTGGAGACTTTTGAGGCAAAAGAGCAGTCATTGTTATTCCTTAACCGCCGCGGTTATGCACCTTTGACATTGTGCCGCACCTGCGGTTACCGCTTCCAGTGCCCGTCCTGCGCGGCGTGGCTGGTGGAGCATCGCCATCATACAAAGATGCAGTGCCACCATTGCGGCTATACCCAGCCCTTGCCGAAGCTGTGTCCGGAGTGTAATGCGGAGGACAGTCTTGCCGCCTGCGGCCCCGGCGTCGAGCGCATTCAGGAGGAAGTGCAAAACCTGCTGCCCGAAGCGCGGACGCTGATCCTCGCCAGCG
>PLXM01000001.1 GCA_003153235.1 Rhodospirillales bacterium | reverse complement strand
TTCACCCCTGATTTTTAAATCGACGCCAGGGCGGTTTTTTTGCGATTCTGAGTGGGGTGAAAGATTTTTGCTAGGCAGGGGTAGAAAAAAATTCTGGGATGCCCCTAGCCTTGCTAATGGCCTTATGGCTGAAAGGTGCGTTTTGGAATTGGCGGCGCTGGATAATGTCCCATTTTCAGATTCCAGTAGGCCCATGATCGCGGATCAAAGATACCGGGCGGCGCATGGTCAAGGGCTTCCTGAAGTTCATCATCGGAAACATATTTGCGGAGCGTCGTCACGTCCTCATGGGTGCCGAAGGTCAGTACATGCGCGACCAGATGAAACGGCTCGTCTATCGCTTCCGCAGGCGGCTTGAACCACACCGTGTTACGCGCCACGGTCTCAAGCTCCGCTGTGTGGGGTAACTGTTTCATGTCCTCAATCCACTATTATTGCCGCCGTTGCCGGATTCCAGCGTCGGTAGCTGGTTGAGGTCGGTCGCGGCAACGGCTTTGACAATCCGGGCTTTCATGTCGGCGGGCAGTTTCTGCAAGTCGCCATCGTCAAAATAGCTTAACGCTTTCAGCGTAATTTGTGGATTGAAATTCGGCCCGTATATGAATTTTGCCGCCGCTAATGCGGTCGGCAAGCCGATACCGGTGCTCATAATCGCGTCTAGGTCTATATAGTCTTTCGCCTCCGGGCGCTGTTGCACCACGGCGGCTTTCATCCCGGCCAGGTCGATCAGTGACGCAACTTTTAGCTGGTTATCGGCGGCAATGTGAGGCGCTGCAATGCTGCGAATATGCGGCAATCCGAAAAATGAAATTTTCACCGGCCCGCTGCGGTCAACGAGGCAAGTGATCGTGTTTTTTTCCTGCTGAATAATTTTTGCGTTATGCAAAAATGGTATCTCCGCATAGAGCGCGGCGGTATTGATCGCCTTCGTGCCAAAAAAATCAAAGTCAATGGATTGGCGGTGTCCAAGATGCAGCGCAACGGCGGTGCCGCCATACAACGTGAAGTCGGGCGGAACGTCGGCCAGCTCGTCCCATAACAGCCGTTGCGGGGCGGGCAGTATGTCCAAGCGAGGATTAAAAGGGTTGGTCATGGCCGGGTTACTTTGTCACTCAACATATAATTTTTAGTTATTTTTTAGGCTTTAATCATACCATGATTGAGGGATTTTCCCAAGTTTTTCAATCATNNATTGCAGCCGTTAGGCTGCTCAGTGAAGTGAGCGTAGCGAACACTACTCCTCCAGATCACAGATACTACGCAGTTAAAGTTATCCACAGGCTCCGTGTGTTAAATATCTGAGTTAAATATAGTGTTAAGGGGCTAAAATGTGTGCTTATCCAACTGATAATAATAATAAATTTTTAGCCTGTGGTTTCTAATTCCCACGTTTTGGTTTCTAATTCCCACGCTTTGGTTTCTGATACCCCGATACTTTTATACGGTTTCTAATAACCCGATACTTGACATTGGTTTCTAATACCCCGATAAGGGATGTATGGTTTCTGATCCCCCGAATAATAGCAACTTACTACCCCTCCGTCATCAACAGCATGATCTTTTCGTCTGTGATGTGGCCGATGCCATTTTGAAAGATGACATGGCCTCAATGGAACATCCATTTTTTTCTCTCTCTAAAAAGCCGGACACAAATATCAGGCGTTATGAGAACGGCGATAGATGGGTCGAAGTAGTCCCTAGCGTAAAGGGGCTGGCAACGATCTATGATAAAGATATTCTGATTTACTGCATTAGCCAGCTTATGGCGAAAATGAACGCCGGAGAAACCCCCTCCCCTTACGTCAAGATTATTTCCAAGGAGTTATTGGTGTTCATTAATCGGTCTGTCGGTGGCAAGGATTACGACGCGCTTGTTGAGGCTTTGCAACGTCTGGACGGCACACGTATACGAACCAATATAAAAACAGGGGGAGAACAAGAATTTGAGGGCTTTGGCCTGATTGAATCATTCAAACTACGCCGATCCGAGAAAACCGGACGCATCCTAGAAATTGCTGTAAAGCTCTCTGACTGGGTTTTTCGCTCGATTGCAGCTAAGGAAGTATTGACGTTGCATAAGGATTATTTCCGGCTTAAGAAGCCCATAGAACGTAGAGTTTACGAAATCGCCAGGAAACATTGCGGAAAACAGGATAGTTGGAAAATTTCACTTGAAATGCTTAAGCTGAAATGTGGGTCACTCTCTCCTACCAAGGGATTCCGGCATGACATTAAGCAGCTCGCAAAAGGCGATCACCTCCCGGATTATTGCGTAATCTTCGATGGCAATGATAATGATTTTGTGACTTTTCAGAACCGGAGTACGCTTAAGGCGCTCCCCTCTTCCGATACGGCCTTCCCAAAGCTTGATGCGGAAACATACCATGATGCAAGGGTTGTTGCGCCTACCTATGATGTATATTTTCTTGAGCGTGAGTGGCAGAACTGGTGGTATGAAAGCGGCAAACCGATATTACATGATCCTGATAAGGCCTTTATTTCTTTCTGCAAAAGCCGTTATACCAGAAAGCCTAATCCCTAGGCAATCCGACTCAATCCATGTTTAGCGAATAAATCATTTATAGCTTCTATAAGCATATCCTGGGTGGTCTTATCTTTCTGTACCGCTAGTAATTTGAACTGTTTGGCGGCTTCCGGCAGGATATGTCCGGCAATAAACTGCCGCCCTTCCCTGCTTTTTTTTGTTTCATCGTTTGCGTGTTTGCGCGTTTTTTTATTGTCTTGTTTATCTGTTTGCACGTTTGTCTGCAAACGTGTTTTAGTTGCTGGCACAACAGGTGCCGGTACTACTTTTTCAGTATTAAAACTCAGTGGAGCGCGTTTACTCATGTTTGACCTCATGCTTGTTTGCGTGTTTTAGTGTTTGCTCGTTGCTTTGTTTGCATGTTTGCGTGTTTAATAATCCAATTAAAAAGTGTGTCTATCTCCGCCGCTGCTTTACTCTTAGGATCAAGCTCCTGGGCGCTACGACCATCATTTACAGCATGTGAGAAGGCCACCAAGTGATGCAATACCGGCGCAACAACAGAAACGCCACCGGCTTCGAGGGCGGCGCGGGCTTCTTCTCCGACCTTACCCTGTGTCGGTACGGCATTAAGCAGAACATAGGCAGGCTTACCGGCAACAGCGGCAAGGCTTAGGGTGGTTCCTATAGCATTCAGGTCAAATGCAGCAGGGCGGCAGGGGATTATAATGAGATCAGCAGCACGGGCGGCCGCAAGTGATGCAGCGTCCGCATTCGGCGCACTGTCTATAATAACCAGACCGGCAGATTGCGACTTTGCCTGCTCCAGTAAACTCGGCAACCGTGCAGCCTGGGCAGATACCACAGCAGGGGAGGGGTTTTGACGTTTATCTGACCAGCTAGCAGCAGAGGCTTGCGGATCAAGATCAAATATGGCGGTATTCATACCGCGCTGCTCGGCAGCGACAGCAAGGTGAATGGCGACGGTTGTTTTACCGGCTCCGCCTTTCTGACTGATAATTGCAATTGTTTTCATGTTTGCCCCTTTGCGCGTTTTCTCGTTTTAGAACATACGCGCAAACACTCAAACAATCAATAAAATAAGAAAGGTAATATTCTACGATTTTAGCACTATACCATCTGGCGGTAACACTGCCAAAAAACGGCTGTGATGCTCACTCCATACTGCTGCATCCGGCGATATAGAGCGTGTCAGGGTAAGA
>PLXM01000029.1 GCA_003153235.1 Rhodospirillales bacterium | reverse complement strand
CCCTTTGCAGGGCGTGCCGAAGATCGCCAGCATCTCCCGCACCGCATCATCGACAACTCCGGCTGCAACGGAATCCTTCACTTATGACACCAATGGCTATACGGCCAGCAAGACCGACTGGAACGGCAATGTCACCAACTATACGAACGACAGTCACGGCAACCCCACCAGCATCACCGAAGCGACGGGGACGCCGCAGGCCCGTACGACCACGATTGCATACGACCAGAAGTTAGTGCACCTGCCTGCCACGATTACCGCACCGCGCAAGACGACAGCGTTTACCTACGATCTATCCGGCAATCCACTCGCCCGTTCCGAGACGGATACCTCCGTCACAGGAGGGCAGACACGCATCTGGAAATTCGTTCATGACAGTATCGGCCATCTACTGAAGGTGACCAACCCATTAAGCGAGGTCACCGCCTATACTTATAGCGGCGACAATGTCGCGACCGTGACCGATGCTCTGGGGCATGTTTCAAGGATCACCGCCTATAACCCCGGCGGCCTGCCCCTGTCCATGAGCGACCCCAACGGGGTGGTGACAACGTTTACCTATGATACGCGGAACAGGCTGACCTCACGCAAGATCGACGGCGCGACGACAAGTTTTGCCTATGATGCTGCGGGCGATCTCGCCACCCTGACCCTGCCGGACGGCTCTCAACTGCTTTATACCTATGACAGCGCGCACCGCGTGACTGCGGTCAAGAACAACCTCGGAGAGACCATCACCTATACGCTGGATGCCAACGACGACATCACCCAGCAGCAAATCGCTGGTTCCACCATCGTCAAAACACAAACCGCAGCGTTTGACAGCCTCGGGCGGCTGCTGCAACAGATCGGCGCTTATGGCGAGACCACCGCCTTTACTTACGACTCCGACGGCAACCGCCTGACCTCGACTGACGCATTGAACCATATCTCGACGCAGGGCTTCGATGCACTGAACCGGCTGATCAAATCCATCGACGCGCTCAGCGGCACGACTTCTTACGCGCTGGATGCGCAGGACAACCTGACCTCCGTCACCGACCCGCGCAGCCTCGCCACCAGCTACACCTATAACGGCTTCGGGGAGGTGATCGCGCAGACCTCGCCCGACACAGGTACGACCACCTATACGCTGGATGCTATGGGCAACCGCATCGGCGAGAAGGACGCGCGGGGCGTGACGACGGTACGCACCTTCGACAGCCTTAACCGCGTACTGACAGAGCGATACCCGCCGACAACGGGTGATGACGTCATATACACCTATGATCAAGGGACCTTTGGTATCGGCAGGCTGACATCGTTTACAGATAAAAGCGGTTCCACCGCCTTTACCTACAACGCGCGCGGGGACATCGTCACCGACAGGCGCACGGTCGATGACAAGACCTACACCACTTCCTACGCTTACGACCTTGCCGATCATGTGACGGGCATCACCTATCCCTCCGGAGATGTGGTGAGCTATACGCGGGACAGGTTCGGGCGCATCGCATCCGTGACATTGCAGAAAAAAGATCATGATCATGACACTCCCGCCACCACGACTCTGGCCAATGGAATAACATATGAACCCTTCGGTCCGGTCAGCGGCTTTACCTTCGGCAACGGCGTTGCGGCGGCTTTTACCTATGATCTGGACTATCGCCTGACAGGGATCACATCCAAAGGCACAAAAACCATCCAGAACCTGACGATGGCCTATGATGGCGTGAACGACATCACCTCCATCACGGACGGGGTGAATACCGACCGGAGCCAGACCTTCACCTACGATGCGGATTACCGGCTGCTGACGGCCAACGGCGCTTACGGCGCGGAGAGCTTCACCTATGACGCCGACGGCAACAGGCTCGGCGAAACGAAGACCGCCGACGATCACAAGCCGCGCACCAGTGTCTACACCTATCCAGCCACATCGAACCAGCTCTCCGGCATCGCGGGCGGCGGCGACAAGCATGCATTCACCTACGATGCGGCGGGCAATACAGTCTCCGAAACCGGTGATGTTGGCAAAACATTCACCTACGATGCCCGCAACCGCAACAGCGTGATCGACCTGCACGGCGACAGGTCCGGCAGCGTCAAGTACCTCTACAACGCACTCGGCGAGCGGGTCTCCAAAGATCACGACCGCGATGGCGACAACGACAAGGATGACGGCCCGAGCAAGGACTTCATCTATGACGAACAGGGCCACCTGATTGCGCAGGGCGCTGATACGACGCGGCGGGAATATGTTTACCTGAATGACCTGCCGATCGCCGTGGTGGACGGCAAGAACATCCTCTACATCCATACCGATCACCTCGGCACGCCGCAGAAGATGACAGATAGTGAGCAAAAGGTGGTCTGGGATCGTGTTGCAGAGCCGTTTGGTGAGGCCTTCTCCGTCACCGGGCCTGCAATCCTCAAGCTTCGCTTCCCCGGACAGTTCCACGACACCGAGAGCGGGTTGGATTATAATTTATTCCGCAGCTACGACTCAAAAACAGGGCGGTATACACAATCAGACCCTATTGGTCTGGCGGGCGGAATCAATACGTTTGGCTATGCTGGCGCTAATCCGATAGTAAATATTGACCCGACTGGAAATGCCGTAGGTGTACAGCTTGNNTTGGAGTTGGATGCATTATTAAAAGCAGCCGGGCCCTGCATTCAGCATCCTCTTGTATGTGCCGTCGGAGTTGGAGCGGTCATCGGTGCTGGCTATATGGCGACGCAACACGATAATCCTTCAGTCACTCCAGCTAATCCCCCTGTTCCCGCTGCAACTCCGAGACCCGATACAGGGGGTTCCTGCAAAGCGCCGCCTCCAACTCCAGAGGAATGTGATCAACAATGGAATGATGCTCGTGACCGCTGTTCTGATTATCTTTCTATGCCCCCAAGAAGCAGACCCTCAGGGATTTGGGGAGGAAGTCTTAGTGCCTGCGTCAGTGGACAAGTAAGTCAAGCTTGTGGAGGTAATAAGGTTCAATGAAGCAACGGTTGGAGGATATTATTAATGAAGCCAGAGAATTAGTACGCGCTGGAAATGAGGATGCTGCTATTGTTTTAGCAAATGAACTCATAGAGCAATACCCTCTTGAAGCAAAATCATGGTCCTTAAGAGGCAATCTTTATGCACGCAAAAAAGAGTATTCTGGGGCAATCAAGGATATAACAAAGGCAATTTCTATCCATCCAGAATCAATATTTTTCTATGCAAGGGGACGTTATCATTTCAGTTCTGGCGAATATGCGTTAGCTGTTGAAGATTTTAGACAGGGGTTAAGTGGCGAAAATTACGATGACGAATCATATCGTGTAGAGTTATTTTTCTGGCGGGCTGAAGCGTTGATTAAATTAAATAAAAAGCAAGAGGCCCTTACAGATATTGCACGCATAGGGGAAGATTTTAAAACATGNNTGATTGCGAAAAACTATGAGATCAAGTCACTTAATAGTTATAAAAAATCAAAGGGGTCTGAGTAACTTGAATTTAAGCCAGCAATCAGTCGAGTCCTTCGGCCCCGTCAGCGGCTTCACCTTCGGAAACGGCGTTGCGGCAAACAGTACTCTGCTTGTTACTGTTCGGGGTAATGTTATAAACGGTACCGCAAGAATAGGGACGGCTTTTGCGCCATGATAAATTTATCGCCACTTGAAAAACAGGTTTTAAGTATGCTTCTTGAAGGAGAAGAGAAACAGTTGACGATTTTACGAGAGCAACTAAAAGCAGCTTCTGTTTCCGAGAGAAAGATGACGGGCGTTGGTTTTTATACCAAGTTTAAAATTCCGAAAAAACTTAAAGGTATTCCTAACAAGGAATCTATAAAATTTGGAGATGTGGTAGCAGAAATTTCTAGATTAAATCATGGCGCAGGATTTTTACTGTACATTGAAAATGGGTATCTTAGTATGCTTGAAGGGTATTGTTATGATGAGAAGTGGCCTGAAGAAATTTTAAATTTTAAATTAAAATATTCATCTGACGATAAAAGGGATATAGAATCTATAAAAAATAAACTGAGTGGAGCTGTAGTTCATTGAATTCAAGCCAGCAATCAGTTGAGCCTTTCGGCCCGGTCAGCGGTTTTATGTTACCAAGGGTCGCTGACTTGACATTGGTAATTGTGTAACAGGGGATAAAAATGCTGTCTCGTGAAATGAAATTACTCGCCGCTATTTTGTTGGGTGTTGCCATGATGGTTGGTGTAACGACAGCGGGCAATGCTCAGGATACTTCGCAGACACCCGTTCCGCAGGCAGCTTCTTCACAGGGGCTACAACCTCCTTCATCAGAAGCGCCCCCTCTTATTAAACAGGCAGCGGGTCTGCTTGATTCATGGCATGGACAAGGCGATATCTTGGAACAAGCCAAGGTAGATATAGATGCTGTTCTTTCTAAAGATCCCCAAAATGCTTTTGCACTAGTAGAACTGGCTCGTTATTACATGAAGAGTAATTATCTCCACGATAAGACCGTAGGCATTGGGCATGGAATTGATGTATCCATTAGTTTGTTCCAACCCGGAACACTTGATATGTGCGAAAGCATTCTTTTAAAGGCACAAAAAAATAACCCAAAATTAGCCAAAGCATATGAAGTGTTAGGCTATGTCTATATGGAAGAGCAACACCTTGACAAAGCTGAAAGTGAATATCAAAAAGCAAATGCTATTGAGCCGAATAGTCCAATGTTACATCTCAACTGGGCAGGCCTTAAGCGTCTTCAAGGAGATGAAAAAGGCCAAATGGCTGAAGATACAAAGGTAATAAATAGCGGAACAACTGACAAAAGGATATTGCGCGCAGTAACTGGTTTTCCTTTTAAGAATTACATGGAGCATAAAGAATATGATAAGGCTGATGCCCTATATATCAAAATAATCGGTTTAGATCCTTCGGATGCATGGACTATAGGTAATTATGCTCTTTTTCTGCTTAATGATAGGGACGATATTGATAAAGCTATTGAGTACGCTAAGAAATCACTACAGGCCATGGACTATGGGGTCGGGCACAAGATTCTAGCTGAATGCTTGTATGCTAAATGGGCAGATTTGATTATCAATCATAAAGGTGATGACGTCACGGCGCAGAAACTTTTTGATAGCGCTTACATGAATTTTCCGGACCTCAACCATATAATGGTTAACGAGGGGTCATATGCTATACGAAAATCTCTTGTACTCGCTCTAAAAGAAAAGAGTGTCTCTATAGATGCAAGGACGGGCACACTCAGTAATTCAACAGCATTGAATATTGCAGCAAATACGGGGAGAACTGATGCCGTAGAAATGCTTCTATCTCTTGGTGCTAATCCAAATCCCCTGACGATTGAAGGGTGGACCCCTCTTTTAGGTGCCGCAGATGAAGGGCATGAAGATGTTGTTAAACTCCTTTTGGAGCATGGAGCGAATGTGTATCAAACAATGGGATGGAAAGATGCTGCGGCACTGGCAGACTCTCATGGATACACTAAAATTGCACAAATGGTCCGACAGTATGTGAAGGATCACCCAATGCCCCCCCAAGAACATATACCCGATGCTGTAATAACAGCGATTATGAATTCAAAACCAAGTAGTGGTATTACCGCTGCTACTGATGAAGAAAAGCGTCGGTTTATTTTAGGCGCAGAACAAGGAGCTTCAGAAGCTCAATATGGCATTGGGGATATTTATGAATGGGGCAAAGGGGGCGTACCGATTGATTATAAACAGGCGATGATATGGTACCTCAAAGCGGCAGATCAAGAGGACATTCAGGCGGAGCTTCGTATCGGGGATCTACATGATTTAGGGTATGGTGTGCCACATGATATGAACATGGCGATAATGTGGTACCAGAAAGCAGCAAATCAAGGTAATACGGATGCTCCAAAGCTGATTGAGCAGGCACGGCAGGGAGAGCTTGTTTTGCAGCGCAATGCAGCTCTACTCAAATCACAGAACAATCCCTCAGCAAAACCTTGAGCTAATGACCAAGTCAATTGAGAAAGTGGTTAAAATTAATAATAGCTCTGATGGGAAGCGACGCATATGCTTCCTTCGTAGGGATGATGGTTTGTTCCAATTTTGGGAGGAAGAACAAGTTCTTGATTACCTGGGCAAAGACTGTTGGACACCAACCCGATTAATCTCAGGGCTTTTCGAAACAGAGGAGTTGGCTTTGCATGCCGCTCAAACTGAAATCGATTGGCTTAAGGCGAAAACTCCAGATACTAAAACGATCTATATTCCATTGTTAGATGAGGGCACGATCGTATCTCGTCCAACGCAGGGGGTTCCTTTAGGTAAGAACCAATATCAGGTGCTAGCTACACCAAACTACAATTCGGAGAATGAACACTGGCAGTTTCCTCCTAGTAGTATAGTTGAGTGTGTCGAGGAAAAGGAAAATAACCAAACCATTCTTATTGCTCGAACGTTAGTAAAACAGCAGGTTAAAGGAGTACGTTAAATAATGTTATCTCATAAATTAAAATTAGTTGCGGCTGTTTTGTTCACTGTTGCGTCCGTGATGGTCGGTGTGGCGACAGTTGGCAATTCTCAGGATACTTCACAGATAGCGGATAATGGTCGTCCGCCGCCGCCCCCAATCCAGCCGCAAGGCGGCGGGTCTGGCTCTGGCGTAGCTGTATCAGGATTTGGCGTAACCGGGCCGGGAAAGATCGTTAATGCGGATGATGTGGGCCTTTCCCATTACCCTGACAACCCCTTACAGGTCGTCCCCCCTGAAGCATTGACCGTGAAGTTTGTTGCCGAACACCGCTCAGCTCTCAATGACAAGCATGTCATTGTTCATGGAATCGTCATAAATGTCAGGAAGGGCGGTTGCCCGAGCAATCCCATGATGGGTATGCCGTGTTCAGCATCCTACATTATCATTGCCGATACCCTCTCGCCTGACCGCGACAAAAACTACGATATGATGGTTTTCTTGCCGTCAGAGGATACGTCTGCCTATCAAACCGGGCGGGATGTCAAAATCTCGGGAACTATCTCCGGGAACCAGAGCGGTGCTTCTATAAAGAAAGACTGACGGAGAGTTCCCGTATCTGTGATCTCAAATATTTAAATAAGAAATTTATTTTTACCGTTGCGAGGTATTTTCTTTTTTATTTATATCCGACCAGCCGATTAAATCGCGGATTTTATACCTGACGGCCTTTTTTAATTTTAAATACTCCGGCCCGCCGCCCTTTAAACGGTATCCCTGCAGCGTCCGGTGGGAAATACCGAGGTATTTGGCCGCTTCCTTCTCTCCAATATGCAATTCCGGGTCTAAATCGGCAAAATGCCGCTTTTCAGCATTTTCTGGTTTATTTTGGGAATTTTTTAAAATTTGAGAATTTAAATTATTTTGGGAATTAATATTTTTAAATATTCTAATGCCTGAAAATTCAAGGTTTTGGGATTTTAAAACGGATTTATTCCAATTAATTTCACCGCAAAAAAATAAATCCGGGGGTATTTTAATTGGCTGATCCTCGATATTCCGGGGCATTTTAAAGCCAAAGGCCATTAAATCGTCATTTTTTATTAATTTTAAAAGCTTATTTTTTAAAATATTTTCTATTTCTTTTATTTTATCCTGATTTCTCTGTAAATCCTGCAACTGGCTGGCAGTAGACGCTAAAATATTCCCAAACCCTTTTATATTATTTGGCGGGGTTGATATTTTTGTATTTACGGCCTCATTATATTTATTGAGGGATTCAGCGTCCGCTGCCTTAAAAGGGGCCTTTGACAAGGGGATTCCCTGCAAATAGGCATCAGGGCGCATTTGTAAAACTTGAGAAGTCATAGCTTCAGCCCAAAAATAAAATAAAAACCGGATTTAATAGTATAGGATTCTCCATATCTGCAAAGAAAATCCTGATTTTTTGTCAGCGTGAATGAATGCCTAAGTATACGCTTTTATCTGGTGACTTATTGGTGACTTATAGGCATATTTTAATATGATCTATCCAGCTTATTATCTTCTAAGTGATTGAAAATGCTGGTGCGCCCGAAGAGAGTCGAACTCCTAACCT
>PLXM01000065.1 GCA_003153235.1 Rhodospirillales bacterium | reverse complement strand
GTAAGTTAACCCAAGAATCGTGATTATGCAAGAGCTATTGGAATTATTTATATAAATCAATGCATTGATAGCAGTTTTCAAATAACAAAAAACCCCGGGGTTTCCGGGGTTTTTTGTTCTCAATCAGAAAAGCCTTAGTTGGCCTGGCGCCTGAGGAAAGCTGGAATGTCCAGCTCGTCATCAACCTGCTTGCCGCCTTCTTCAGCGGAAAACTTTGGTGCCGCTTCATGGCGAACTGGAGCAGGGGGTGCATTGCCTTCAGGACGCTGCATTGTGAAGCGTTCAAAGATTGAAGGCGATTTTTTTACCTGCTTTTCAGCGGCTATTGGGGCTCTTGGTTGTGCNNGGCTTCGGTGGAATGAAGCTGTTGCCGTGGCGTTGAGCCCTTGGCTGTGCAGCCGAAGGCTGCTGCGTCGGGCGCTGGATAGTCTGCGTTTGGGCAGGGCGTGTCCAGGTGTCCTCAACGGTTACATCCGCTTCCTCAAACTTGCGCGCCGTTGCAGTAGCAGCGGGTGCATAAGTGGTTGCAGAGGCGTGGCCCATGGTCATTTGCGGTGCAGCGGGTTGTGCTTCCGAAGCATATTCCATCTGCGGGGCACGCGCTGTGGGTTGTGGCCTGTAAGCTGCCGAGTGTTGCGGCAGGATGGAAGCAGGAATGCCGCCGTTGCCAAAGTCGTGACGCGGTGCGCTTACAGGTGTTCTGTCATATCCCCCCGTGTAACCAGACGTGTTGCCCGCATGAGTTGCTGGCGTCGTCGGTCTGACGGAGAGTGACGGGCTCTGGCTATTGACGCGGCGCGGCTCCACGGCCGGATTGGTAAGGTGGAGGGGACGCGCTTGTTGGCCTGCTTCGACTTCAATGCCTGTTGCAACAACGGAAACACGCATTTTACCTTCGAGAGCGGCATCAAACGTGGAGCCGAAGATGATGTTGGCATCCGGGTCAACTTCATCACGGACGCGGTTGGCGGCTTCATCAACTTCAAACAGGGTCATGTCGAGACCGCCGGTGATGTTGATCAGCACGCCGCGGGCGCCCTTCATGGAGATATCGTCGAGCAGCGGATTGGAAATGGCTGCTTCAGCCGCTTCAACCGCACGACGGTCGCCTGTCGCTTCGCCCGTACCCATCATCGCCTTGCCCATTTCGGCCATGACGGCGCGGATGTCAGCAAAGTCGAGGTTGATCAGACCTGGCATAACCATCAGATCGGTCACACCACGTACGCCGGACTGGAGAACTTCATCTGCCATGCGGAAAGCATCGGCAAATGTCGTCTTTTCGTTAGCAATACGGAAAAGGTTTTGGTTTGGAATGATAATGAGGGTATCAACGTGCTTTTGCAGCTCAGCAATACCTTGTTCCGCCAGTTTCATGCGGTGTGAACCTTCGAAGTGGAATGGTTTGGTGATCACGCCGACGGTAAGAATGCCGGCTTCACGGGCCGCTTGTGCAATAACGGGAGCTGCACCAGTGCCTGTGCCGCCGCCCATACCGGCGGTGACGAAGACCATATTAGAGCCCTCGAGGATCGCGAGGATCTCGTCAATGCTTTCTTCAGCAGCAGCGCGGCCGACTTCAGGGTTCGCGCCAGCACCCAAACCACGGGTCACATTGACGCCGAGCTGGATCTTGTGGGTCGAGCTATTACCTTCCAGAGCTTGCGCATCTGTGTTGCAAACTAAAAACTCGCAGCCTTCAAGGTGCGAGTTGATCATATTATTCACTGCGTTTCCGCCCGCGCCGCCGACACCGACGACTGTTATACGGGGTTTTAGACGATTATTTTGATTTTGCATTCTGATGTTGATCATTTTTTTTGTTCCTTCGCTTCGTGGGTAGAGACAATACTACTTTTTTAGTTGTACGTATTCCAGAGTCATCTGCATGTAATTCTATTTTTTTATTACTTTTTTTATGAGTCACAGATTAGAAAAGAATCAATTTTTTTCTCCCTTATTTCCCTCTCATCGTAGAAAAACAAATGTCCTGAATCGTTTACCAGTTCTCCTTCAACCAGTGCGTTACCTTCTGCAGCATTGGGTTATTGAGCGGTCCCGGCAGACCGAAAGAGCGGCTTGACGATACAGCTGGTATTTCATCTGCATGTTCGGCGGCATAGATGAGAAGCCCGACGGCTGTCGAGAAGGCCGGTCCCCCTGTTGCTTCCGCAAGTCCCTTGATGTTCCGGGGTTTTCCCAGACGAATTTGTTTATCGAGAATAAGCTGGCCTATATCGCACAGTCCCGGCAGTTGCGAGGCCCCGCCGGTGAGAATAACGCGGCGTCCGGCAATCTGGCTAATACCGCTGTCAACAAGCTTTGCCCGTACCAGCTCGAATGTTTCTTCAATACGCGGCTGGATGATGCTGGTGAGGAACGAGCGCGGCACATAGTTCGGATGCTCGTGTTCTTCCTCTCCCATCGGCGGAACGTCAATCAGTTCGCCGTTATCTATGCCTGTGGCGTGGGCATTGCCGTATAATGTTTTGATGCGTTCTGCGTCGGCAATCGATGTAATGAGCCCGCGAGCAATATCGTTGGTGACATGGATGCCGCCGACCGGAATAGCCGCACTATAAACCAGCTTACCTTCAAAAAAGACAGCTATGGACGTTGTGCCGCCGCCGATATCGATGACAGTGCAGCCCAGCTGCAGTTCATCGCCGACTGAGGCTGCGAGACCTGAGGCATAAGGCGTGCTGCAGAAGCCATCAAGTTCGAGGTTGTTCTGTCCGGCGACTGCCGCCAGATGACGCAATGCTGGCGAAAGGCCGGTAATGGCGGTGATATTGACACCCAGGTTTTGTCCGATCATGCCGCGGGGCTCCTGAATACCCTTTGTACGGTCGATGCTGTACCCTGCCGGAATAACGTGGATGAGCTCTTCTTTGCCAGGAACGACGATATTGTGGCTGTGTGACAGCGCGTTCCGGACATCACGGTCCGAAACTTCATGGCCGGCAATCCTGACATCAACAGAAAGAGGATGCGGCAGTGTGTGCATACCTGGCACGTTGATGAGGACGGATTTTATGGGCTGGCCCTGCAAGCGGTCTTTTGCCATCAGCTCTGCCGACTCAACGGCATGGGCGACGGCTGTTTCGGTGGCACGCAGGTCAATGATTGTGCCCGCCTTCACACCCTTGGAGGCCTGATGGCCAATGCCGATGACTTCAATGCTGCTTGCCCGTTCCGGGCTTAATATATTGTCAGGCGCCATTCTTGCGCCGCTTTTTACTTCGGCGATAAAGCAGCATATCTTACTTGATCCAATGTCCAATGCGGTAATGATGTTTTTACCGGTGCTTGTTTCCGTTTTTTGTATCTGTATTTTTTTGTCTTTGGTCATCATTACTTCCTTATTTATAAGCTGGTCTTGGATGGGAGGATGGATCCGGGTGTTATCATTATTCTGTCCGACTGCCGAAAGTCGATGCTGGCTACGTTACGCTCCAGAATATTCTTTTTTTCTTCGAGTGTGGCCAGTTGACGCAGCGCCAGCTCTATATCCTGTTCAGGCAGCTTTACAATAATGTTATTTTTCAGATGCAGATCCCAGCGGCGCTCTTCCACGCGCACGGCGGATACAAGCTCGTTTGCAATATGCGGTTCGGCATTCAGGGTGTCGAGCATTTCCGTGACACTTTTCTCTGCACCTTCACCGACGACTAATGGCAAGTTCTGCCACGCATCAAGATTCTCTGCTGTGAGGACAACACCGTCTTTATCAATAAGGGATATCTTTTTATTATGCTGCCAGAGAGCGACAGGGGTGCGCTCCTGTAATGCAACTATAATCGTGTCTGGCAGATGACGTGAGATGGAAACATCCTTGACCCACGAAATGTCAGTCAGCGATTTCTGTGCTTCGGCGATACTGACACCTAAAATGGGCATTCCTTGCTTGATGCTTAGGCTTCCCAGCAAGTCTTCAGCAGGGATCTGGCGGCGACCAGTGACGAGGATATCTTTTACCTTGAATCCGGCATTGGCAGAGCGGGTTAACAGCTGAGCCACGACCCAGTCGCTGCATTTCTTAAAAGAGTGGTTATGCCAGGCGCTGAAGCCCGCACCGACGACAAGAGCAATAACGCTTGCAGCCATGGCAACTTTCCGCACTTGCAGCATCAACAGGCGGTTGCTGCGGCGTGACAATGAGTCGCTATTCTTCTTCCCGAAAAGTTTCAATCCCCAACCCCATCTATGCCTCGTTGCCGTTCTTTTTAAGAGTGAACGCTGGCGTTTTCNNCCCGGCTCGTTGTCATTATACCTGAAATCGCTGCGTGTGACACCTGTGCATCCTAACTTTTCGTGGGCAAAGGCGGCGATGCGCATCGACTCTTCAAAAACATCTTTATTAATAGGTGCCGGTATGACATGGCTGGAACCACCGGCGGCATATTTCGCTTCATAGTTATAAAAGTCAGCCGCCGCGGATTTTATTTCCGTAACGGTTAGGGCGCGGGCTTTCTCACCGCGCACACCCATGACGGCAACGGAGAGTTCCTTGCCGGGAATGTATTTTTCTACTAAGGCATAAGGACCGTAAGACCATGTGTCGAGGCCGATCGGCGGTTTGTTGTCGCCTTGTCTTATAATATAGACGCCGACACTGGAGCCTTCATTGTTTGGTTTCACCACATATGGCGGTTTGAACGGAACGACGCCTTTACGCAAGTCATCTATATGTACGAGCTGTCCTTCAGGGCAGGGAACGCCCATGGGCTTCAGCACTTCCTTGGCTTTTTGTTTGTTCATGGCCAGCGCGGAAGCTANNCCACGACCATGCAGGGCATTGAAAGCGACATCCGGTTTGGGTTCGAGTTGGTTAATAAGGTCTTTTAAGTCGCGCCTGACGTCAATTTCCTTAACATTATAGCCTTTTTCGCGCAATGCGCGTGAACAGGCCTTGCCGCTGGAGAGGGAGACTTCGCGTTCACTTGACCACCCCCCCATCAACACAGCTACCGTTTTTGGCATGTCAGGAATTTCCTTTTTTCATCCACTCGGCGATATCGGCATCGGTCTCAAGCGGCACGCCGATACGCTTGATTTCCCATCGTAACATAATTTGACTCTGCGCGTAAACTTTTTCGCGCACTTTTTCACCAAGTCTCTCCAGATCGGCAGCGGTGGCAGTGCCTGTATTTAGCATGAAATTCGCATGCATCTCTGACATCTGCGCGCCGCCGATTTTGAAACCCCGGCAACCTGCGGCATCGATCAGCTGCCAGGCTTTTTGAACATCTTTTGGATCGGCGCCCTCTGGCACGGCAGGGTTTGCAAAAGTCGAGCCGCCGGTCTTGGAGCGGATCGGCTGACTTTCAGCGCGCTTAATTTTGATCTCATTCATTTTTTTTTCGATATCAGGCGTCTCGCCCTTTTCACCCTGCAGGGTACAGCTGAGGAAGATGACATCTTCCGGCAGGCTGTTGTGGCGGTAGCTTAGGCCCATGTCTGCTGCAGTCATATTTTTAACGGTTCCGTCCCGGAACAGGATTTCGGCGGAGACAAGTGCATCCTTTGTTTCTTTACCATAAGCGCCGGCATTCATGCGCACCGCACCGCCAACAGTCCCCGGAATGCCGCTGAGAAACTCCAGTCCGGCCACAGATTTCCGTGCCGCCGTCAATGCCACGTTCATATCAAGCGCAGCCGCACCTGCAGTAACGGTTGTTCCGTTAACCTTTATTTCCCCGCAGTCGCGCCCAAGGCGGATGACCACCCCCGGGATGCCGCCATCACGGATAATCAAGTTAGAGGCGACACCGAGGATGGTAATAGGAACGTCTTTTGGACAGTTTTTTACAAAGTCTATCAAATCCTGTTTATCAGCGGGCTTGAACAGCACTTCAGCCGGTCCCCCTACGCCAAACCACGTCATATGCCCCAGAGGGGCATCATAGGTCAGACGGCCGCGGACTTCAGGAAGGTTAAGCAGGGACATTTCTTATTTCGTACCGTTAGCCTTTTTTGGAGCCGTACCTGAGAGCAATTCCAGCTCTTTTGGCAATGCAGCCGCCCACTGAGTGATACTGCCCGCGCCGAGGCAGATCACAAAATCTCCCGGTTTGGCAATTTTTTGCACGAGTGCAGCAAGCGCCTGCGGATTTTCAAGCGCATGAACTTTTTCCTTGCCGTGCTTGCGGAGTCCGCCGACCAGTGCGTCGCGATTTACACCAGCAATGGGTTCTTCACCAGCGGCATAGACATCGGCGATAATGACTTCATCGGCATTGTCAAAACAGCTGCAGAATTCTTCGAATAGCGATGACAGGCGCGTGTAACGGTGCGGCTGTACGACAGCAATAATTCTGCCGCTGCCTTTACCGTTAACAGCGTCACGCCCTGCTTTGAGTGTGGCGGCAATTTCGACTGGGTGGTGACCGTAGTCATCAATGATGGTGATGTGGTTGACGATGCCTGTTGTGGTGAAGCGGCGTCTCACACCGGAGAACTTCGTCAGTGCTTCGGCAATCTTTTCCGCCTTAATACCCAATTCATGCCCCACAGCAAAGCTGGTCAGGGAATTGAGGACATTGTGCGGGCCGAACATCGGCAGCTTCACGCCTTTAATTTCACGCGGGAAGTGCGTAAGGCGCGGGCTGAACTGGATATCGTAGACCAAGCCGTCGGGTGTTGTTTGTACGTTAATGGCGCGGATGTCTGCCTTCTCGCCGAGGCCGTATGTAATCGTTTTGCGCTGGAATTGCGGCATCAGCTCAGCCACGACCGGATGGTCGATGCAGGCGACGACAAAGCCGTAAAAAGGAAGATTGTGCGCGTAGGCGACGAAAGCTTCCTTCACCTTGTCAAAAGTTCCGTAGTAATCCATGTGCTCGGGGTCGATGTTTGTGATAATCGAGGCCATGGAGGGCAGCTTGGCAAAAGTACCGTCGCTCTCGTCTGATTCAACAACCATCCAGTGGCTTGCGCCCATGCGGGTGTTGGAACCATAGGCATTGATGATGCCGCCGTTGATGACAGTCGGGTCGAGGCCGGTTTTTTCCAGCACATGGCCGATCATGGAAGTTGTCGTTGTTTTGCCGTGCGTGCCGGAAACATTGATGCACCATTTGGAGCGCATCAGTTCAGCCAGAAGTTCGACACGGGGGATGACCGGCACTTTATTTTTGTGCGCGGAGACAATTTCAGGATTAGACTCTTTTACCGCTGTTGATTTAACAACGACAGAGCAGAGCGCCTTGTTCTCATCATAAACATTCTCCGCCGCATGCCCGATCATGACGCGCACGCCAAGGGCGCGGAGACGCAGCACATTGGCGTTTTCCGACTGGTCGGAGCCCTGCACTTTATACCCAAGGTTATGCAATACTTCTGCATAGCCGCTCATGCCAATGCCGCCGATGCCGATGATATGGACTGTGCCAATATTGAAAGGGAATGCCTGCTTCATTATACTATCCTGATTCACAAGGTTTTTTTAGAATTATAGTCCGGATTAACCCGCTACATAAAGAAAAAGATTGACCGTTTACAAGTTTTTCATATACGCTATATAAATACGTGTAAAAAGGGACCGCAATGGCCAGATCTTCTGCTACTTCAGCCCTGAGAAAGATGTTCGATGAAGGTGTTTCACTTTCATCGATGTTCAATGCTGAGCGGGCTGGGTTAGGGCAAAATGTTGCGGAGCAGATGAAATCCGGACAATCCGCTGCCGGACAGGCTAAAGCAGGACAGGTCAGTGCCGTTGGCTTACGCCCCCTTACGCTGGAAGAAAAGCTGCACACCCTGAAGCAGATGCTTGCCAAGGGCAAGATAAAACTTGCTAACCGCGTATCGCTCGACACCGTCAGGCATGAAATGCAAAAGCCTGAGAATAACGGACTGGGCATTAATGAATTGGTGGAAGTTCTGACGAAAAAGAAGCTGTTGGCTTCTCCCAAGGCCCCATCAGCTGTTTTAACGATGAAGCTTTAACGCCGGGAATGTAATTTTTCTTCAACAAGGTCAGCAAGATTTTTGACAGCGTCGGGCTGCCCGCAGGATTTTGCAGATTGGGCTGCATTCTCTAATGTGTCTGGGTTTTTAATAAGTTTTTCAAGCTGTTGAGCCAGCATCTCCGGTGTGAAATTTTCCTGCTGGATGATCCAGCAGCCGCCTGCTTGTGACATAGGCATGGCGTTATACGTTTGCTGCCGGTCAGCATGACTTGGATAAGGCACAAAAATAGCCGGGCGGCCTACCATGGCGATCTCCGCTACGGTGGAAGCGCCGGATCGTCCTATGAACAGATGACAGGCGGCTAACCTTTCCGGCATATCATTAAAAAAATTCTTTATTGCCGCTGACACACCAGCTGCTTTGTATCTCTCCGTTGTCGCAGCGTTTTCCTCGTCGCGGCACTGGTGGACGATATGCAGGCGCTGGCGGATATCTTCGGGCAGTAGCTTTGCTGCGGCGGGTACTGTTTCATTGAAAACGCGGGTCAGAGCCGTGCTGCCGCCGGTAATAAAAATTTCAAAAATACCGGATGTGGCAGGATAGGGGTTATCCCTGACAGCCTGAATGGCGACGCGTACGGGGTTGCCGGTGAGGGTAACTTTGCCCTGATTGGCTGGTTTTATAGACTGTGTGTCCGGCAGGGAGGTAGCGATCGCCGAGGCTTTATTGGCCAGGTGCATATTGGCTTTTCCCAGTACTGCGTTCTGTTCATGCAGCATAGTGGCAAAACCCATTCGTTGAGCGGCAAACATAGTCGGGTATGAAGGATAGCCGCCAAAGCCCACAATAATTGCCGGTCTGAACTCTTTCAGCAGCATGGCAGCCTGTAGTATCCCTATCAGAATATCACCGACAGCTTTTATCTTGCTTGCGATGCCTGCCTTGAACGTCGCAGCCCGTACGCAAACGATTTGCACTTTACCGCCCAGCTCCTGGAAGGCGTTTCCGCGTTTGTCGGTAACAATAATAACCTTATGCCCGCGATTTAACAGTTCCTGCGCCAGCGCTTCGGCGGGATAGAGATGCCCGCCCGTACCGCCAGTTGCCAACATGATTGTTTCAGGCGTCGTCATGCGGCAGGGTCGATTTTCGTTTACGGGTAAGGGACAGTAGCGCCCCCATAGCAAGGCCGAATGACAGCAGCGACGATCCGCCATAGCTGATAAGAGGCAGTGTCATGCCTTTTGCGGGTAATAGCTGCAGTGATGAGCCCATATGAACAAGGCTTTGCAGACCGAACTGCACCAGCAACCCTGTCGTGGCGAGGATGACAAATAGGTCCTCGTTGCGGTAGATGCGAGTGACGCTGCGGATAATAATGAAGCAGTAGAGTAGGATCAGGAGAACGGCGGCAATCATGCCAAATTCTTCACCTGCTACAGCAAAAATAAAATCTTCGTGCGCGTCTGGCAGCGTCAGCTTGACCAACCCATGACCGGGACCGGTGCCGAACAGCCCGCCGTTGCTAAAGGCGTCGAGCGATTTCTGTACCTGATAGTTATCACCTGCGGCGGGGTCGAGAAAACGGTCGACGCGGCTGGTAACGTGCGGAAAAAACATGTAAGCGCCGAACAAACCCAGCGCTCCTAACCCTACAAGCCCAGCAATAAACAACATCGGCAGACCGGAAAGAAACATCTGTGCCCCCCAGATACAGGAGAGTACGAACGACATCCCCAGGTCAGGCTCCATCAGCAGCAGACAGAGAATAATCAGGTAGGCGGCGATGGCCAGTTGATGTCCGGGGAAGCCCTGTTTCTGCCGTGCCCGTGCAATCAGCCAGGCGCTGATGATGGCAAAGCAGGGTTTGGAGAATTCTGATGGTTGTATCGAACCGCCTGGAAAAGAAATCCAGCGCGTAGCGCCCTTCACCTGTGGCCCAAACAGGATAGCTGCAACCATAAGCACAAGAGTGACTGCAAGCGCGACTGAAGCCGTGCGCCACAGTGTTTTCTGTTCCATCAGCGATACACCAAACATAATTGCCAGTGTGGGTATCAGAAAAAGGATCTGCCGATGCACGAAGTAAAAAGGCGATAGCCCGTAATGTTCTGCTACTGCCGGCGAAGCAGCTGTCACCAATACGATGCCACAGATAACCAGAACCGCCAGCGCCGCCAGTGTCAGTCGGTCAATCGACCACCACCAGTTACTCAAAATGGATTTATCTGTGCGGGCAGTCGTTTTCATGCGCAGGCTCCTTTCGGGCAGGGGGCAAGCTTCTTTACAAGGTCAACGAATATTTCCCCGCGCTGCTCAAAGCTTTTGAACTGGTCAAAACTGGCGCAGGCGGGCGAGAGCAGAACAACAGCGTCTTTTAATTTTTCTTTTTGCGCCATATCATGTGCAGCGGCCACCGCTTTATCAAGCGTTCCGGAGCGAGTGAAGGGCGCTTTTTGTTTTTCAAGCCATGCAGCCATTTTTTCCTGCGCATCGCCGATGAGGAAAGTATGACGCACATGGTGGATATGTTTTTCACAGTCATTGTATCCGCCGTCTTTTGACTTACCGCCCGCAATCCAGTAAATAGGGTTGTAGGTGCGGAGCGCCACAGCGGCAGCCTGGTCATTTGTGGCTTTACTATCATTGATGTAACTAATGCCATTATAAACAGCGATGATATTCTGGCGGTGAATCAGCCCCGGAAAGCTTTTGAAACCCGCAATAATTATGTCCGCGCCAATGCCAGCTGCAGTACAGGCTGCGTAAGCCATAGCTGCATTTTGCCAGTTATGCTGACCTTGCAGCGTCTTGCATTGTTTAAGGTCAAAGCCTTTTAGAAGGCCGTTCACAGAAACTGTGACATCCGCCTTTGACAGGCAGGAAACAGAAATAACTTCGCGTTCTGAATTTGCAGTTTCTTTGTAAACTTGTTGCGACCATTTATCATCTATCCCGATAATCGCCGTGCCTGGCCCACGGAATATTTTTTTCTTGGCGGCGATGTAGCCAGCCATATCCCCATGACGGTCCAAATGGTCAGGGCTCAGGTTAATGAGAATTGAAATGTCCGGCGAGAATGTTGGACAGAGATCAAGCTGGTAGGAAGAAAGCTCGAAAACATAAATGCCTTTATCCGATAATTGCGGTAATCCTAAAGAAGCATCGCCGATGTTGCCGCCGATAACTGATTCAATCTCTGCCGTTTTGAGGATATGACCTATCAGTGCTGTCGTTGTCGATTTACCGTTGGTGCCTGTGATGCCAATAGTTTTAATTTTTGGGTGTGCACGGTGAAAAAGTTCTATATCACAGACTATAGGGCAGCCCGCTTTCTGGGCCTGCACCACAGCCGAATGTGGTTTCGGGTGTGTCAATGGAATGCCGGGAGAGAGGCAGAGCAGGGAGAAACGGCTGAAATCTACTTGTGTCAGATCTTCCGTCGGTAGTTCTGAACGCGCAGAGGCGTTATCATCCCATAGCACTGTTTTAATGCCAGCGGCTTTGCAGGCTTCATAGGCGCAGAGGCCGCTCCGCGCCAACCCGACGATGGCGACGGGTTTATTATTGAGCTGTGATTTAAGCGGCCTCAGGTCAATCATGCTATCTCAGTTTCAGGGTTGAAAGGCCAAGGAGGGCGAGGATAATCGCGATGATCCAGAAACGGATGACAACGGTTGTTTCCGCCCAGCCAAGTTTTTCGAAGTGGTGGTGTATCGGCGCCATCTTGAAAACACGCTTGCCGCGGGTTTTGAAGGAGAGTACCTGGATAATTACCGATACTGTTTCCATGACGAACAGACCGCCTATAATCGCCAATACGATTTCATGCTTGGTGATAATACTGATGGTGCCGAGCGCGCCGCCCATGGCCAGAGAGCCTGTATCACCCATAAAGACTTGTGCGGGCGGTGCATTGTACCAGAGAAATCCCAGTCCCGCGCCGATCAGCGCGCCGCAGAAAACAGCAAGCTCCCCTGCCTCTGGCACGTTATGAATCTGTAAGTAGTTGGAGAAAACCAGATTGCCGACAAGGTAAGAGATAAGGCCAAAACAGGCTGTCGCAATCATGATGGAGCCGATAGCCAGTCCGTCGAGGCCGTCAGTCAGGTTGACGGCATTGGCGGCGCCAACAATCACCAGCATACCAAAGACAGTAAAAAACCAACCGAGATTGATGAGCACATTTTTGAAGAAGGGCACGGCGAGGCTGGTGGCAAGAGGCTCGGATGTCAGGATAACAAAAGTGACGACAGCAGCAAGCGCGATTATACACTCCAATGTTAGCCGTAGTTTACCAGGAACGCCTTTGTGACTGCTTTTGGTCAGTTTGGCGTAATCATCGGCAAAGCCAATGGCGCCATAGCCCAGAAAAACCCACAACACGATCCACATATAGGCGTTTGAAAGGTCAACCCAGAGGAGTGTAGATATGGTAACGGAAAAAATGATCATCAGACCACCCATAGTAGGCGTGCCCTTTTTCTTGAGATGTGTTTCTGGTCCGTCGGAGCGGATAGGCTGGCCTTTGCCCTGCTTAGTTTTTAACCAGCGGATCACAGCCGGACCGATAAAGAAGCTGATGACCAGAGCTGTAAGAATAGCGCCCCCGGTTCTGAACGTCAGGTATTTGAACAGATTAAATAGTTCAAAGTGCTTTGCCAACGGAAAGAGTAGATTATACAGCATGTTTTGTTTCCTTCGTTTTAGTTTGAGGAAGCGCCATGGACTGCAATGCCTGCACAACGTAAGACATTTTACTGCCTGCGGAGCCCTTGATGAGAAAAACATCGCCAGGCTTCGCAACTGCAGTGACAAGAGGCGCCAGCATCTGGCTATCTTTGGTATGTGCACCATGCCAGTCGGGCGGCAGCATCTGATAGAGTGCATCCATCAGCGGACCGCAGCAGAAAAGCAGATCGGCTTTGGCTTTAAGCAACGGATTGGCCAATCCGGCATGAAGTCGTGGACCCTCTTTTCCCAGCTCCAGCATGTCGCCCAGCACGGCAATGCGTCTGCCGCCGGATGTGGGTTCGACCATGGCAAAAACCTGAAATGCCGCCAGCATTGAGGCTGGATTGGCATTGTAACTCTCATTAATAATTGTGAAAGGGGGCTGATCTTCGGTAATGGTCACAAGAATGCGGTTGCCGCGACCTTCAATGGGTTCGGAGTTTCTAAGTGCTTCGACAGCGATGTCAAGATTGCCGCCTGCCGCTTTGACGGCGGTAAGGGCACTCAGCGAATTCAATGCTATATGCTTGCCGGGAATATTTAGCTTGTATTTCACGCGCTCGCCTAGAATATCAGCGGTGACCTTGGTGCTGTCGGCATGCAATGAACAGTCGATAAGGCGGGATTGTGCTTGTTCATCTTCACCAAAGGGTAGAATTTTTCCAAGTCCTGCCTTTTCAGCGTGGGCTTTCAGCCGTGCGAAATGCGGGTTGTCGATATTCAGGATGGCGATACCGTCTTTGTCCATACCAAGAAATATTTCTGCTTTTGCATCGGCAATGGCTTCGGCATTCTTGAAGAATTCTATATGCACGGGCTCAATGGTGGTGATAATAGCAATGTGCGGTTTGACCTGCTGCGTCAGCTTTTCCAGTTCACCGGCGTGATTCATGCCAAGCTCAAATATGCCGTAAGCAGTCTCTTTCGGCATATTGGCGAGTGACAGGGGGACGCCCCAATGATTGTTAAAACTTTTTTTACTAGCATGCGTTTTTCCAAGGGCACTGAAAACAATATACAGCATTTCCTTGGTGCCGGTTTTTCCGGCAGAGCCGGTGACGGCGACAATTTTTGCCTTACTACGGGCGCGGGAGGCAATACCGAGTTTTTCTAACGCGTCCATTGTGTCATCAACATGCACCAATGTACCCGACTTAGTGCTAAATCCTTTTTTAACTATAGCAGCAGAAGCACCGGCTTTGAAGGCGGCTTCCACATAATCGTGTCCATCAAGGTTTTCGCCCTTGAGGGCAATATAAATCTCATCTTTTTTCAGTGTGCGGGTATCGATGGAAACGCCAGTGGCGTTGAAATCCTGCGTAGCTTTGCCGCCAGTCTCTTGTTCAATTTCATGTGCTGTCCAGAGGGTCATTTGCTGATCTCCAGCACGGCGTTGCGGGCTTCGCTGACGTCATCGAAAGGCAGTATGTCCTTGCCGACGATTTGCCCCTGTTCGTGCCCCTTGCCGGCGATGACCAGCACATCATCGGGGCCAAGATGATGGATAGCGATACGAATAGCTTCGCGGCGTCCAGGAATTTCTGTTGCCTTTGTCGCGGCGCGCATGATCTCGCTGCGTATCGTCGCGGCATCCTCGGTGCGCGGATTGTCGTCGGTGACGATGACTT
>PLXM01000235.1 GCA_003153235.1 Rhodospirillales bacterium | reverse complement strand
TTCCGGTATGGCTCCGCTTCAAGGGTGGCAAGGGTGTGGCTGTAGCCTTGGGCGTGACCCTTGCGCTAAAATGGCAAGTCGGGCTTATTGTCTGTCTGGCATGGCTTGGCGTAGCCATGATCAGCCAGTATTCATCACTATCGGCATTGATGGCTTTTGGCCTGTCGCCATGGGTGGCTGCCTACCTTACCGGAAATTATCAGATCATCGCCTTCATGTTGCTCATTTCTGTTCTGATCTGGGTTAAACACTGGGATAATATCAAGCGTCTTGCCGGCGGCACAGAAAGCAAAATTAATCTGGGCAAAACATAAGTCTCATGACACGTAAAAATCTTGAGGCAAAAGAAAAACTGTCCTGGCTGCGGCTAATACGCACGGAAAATATCGGCCCTATCACATTTTATAAACTGCTAGAACGCTACGGTTCAGCTGAAAACGCGCTGAAAGCAATCCCCGAACTCGCCAAGCGCGGAGGGAGGCTGGAAGGCTTGAAAGCTTTTCCCGCTGATCAGGCCGAGAAAGAAATTGAACAAACTACAAAATACGGTGCAAAACTCATAGCCCGTGACGAACCGAACTACCCTGAATTACTGGCCCAGCTTGAAGATGCACCGCCGCTGATCGCCGTTCTCGGACACACTGCATTATTACCCAAACATTCTTTAGGTGTTGTGGGCGCGCGCAACGCTTCGCTGACCGGACGAAAAATTGCTGAAGACTTTTCGCGTAAGGTCGCCGGTGCGGGCTATATAATAGTCTCGGGTCTGGCCCGCGGCATTGACACTGCAGCACATATAGCTTCTCTCACAACTGGCACCATTGCTGTTATCGCCGGCGGTATTGATGTGGTCTACCCAAAAGAAAATGAAAACCTTTACCGGCAGATTGCCGAACAAGGAGCAATCATAGCTGAAAGCCCGTTTGGTACTGAACCGCTGGCGCGGCACTTCCCACGGCGTAACAGGTTAATCTCCGGCTTAAGCCTCGGCGTTCTTGTGGTCGAAGCAGCAATGAAATCCGGCTCTCTGATTACCGCACGCATGGCGGCGGAACAAAACCGCGAGGTCTTCGCCGTCCCCGGCTCACCGCTTGACCCCCGTGCTGAAGGCACCAACAAGCTTATTCAGGATGGTGCCCATCTCGCGCTAAATGCCGAAGATATCATCCGCGAACTCAAAAGCCTGCGCCTGAAAGCAATGAATGATCCCTCGGGCGGTCCATGGAAAGGCGCCCTTGATCTTCCCGGTCAGGCTTCTTCGAAAGAACCTGATGAATCACTACGCGCTAGACTTCTGGAAATATTAAGCCCCACGCCCGTGCAGATAGATGAGGTTATCAGGGCTGCCGGCGCGCCAGTCAGTGAAGTTTTAACTGTCATTCTGGAATTAGAGCTCGCAGGACGTATTGAACGACAGCCGGGAAATAAGGTAAACCTGATATAGCACATATATTATAGTGTATCGCTTGCACGTACTGTAATGTGGATGTTCCGGAGAAGAAAAATTTATGGCCGCACACAATCTCGTTATCGTCGAATCTCCCGCTAAGGCAAAAACCATTAACAAATATTTGGGGCCTGATTATACGGTTGTCGCCAGCTTTGGCCACATCCGCGATCTGCCTGCCAAAAACGGCTCTGTTGATCCGGAACACGGCTTTGCCATGCAATGGGAGCTGGGCGAGCGCGCAGCCAAGCCTCTCGGGGAAATTCTTTCGAATGCTAAAAAAGTTGATACCGTCTATCTGGCGACTGACCCTGACCGCGAGGGCGAGGCCATCTCATGGCATATCACCGAATATCTGAAAGAAAAAAATGTCGCGCAGAAAGTCACCATCAAACGCGTCGCCTTCCACGAAATTACCAAGGCAGCCGTGCAGGAAGCCTTCAAGCATGCCCGTGACGTTGACAACAACCTTGTAGATGCCTATCTGGCACGCCGTGCGCTCGATTATCTTGTCGGCTTTACCCTCTCGCCTATCCTCTGGCGCAAACTGCCGGGATCACGCTCCGCTGGCCGCGTACAATCTGTCGCATTACGCCTGATCTGTGAACGCGAAGGGGAAATCGAAATCTTCAACCCCGAAGAGTACTGGTCGATCGAAACATTACTCACAACGAAAGAGGGAAAAAGCTTCACCGCGCGCCTCTCCTCTCTTGACGGCAAAAAAATCGACAAGATGACCATTAATAACAAAACCATGGCAGACACAGCCGTAGACCGCATTAAGGGTCAGGCTTACAAAGTAGCCACGATTGAAAAGAAGCAGGTCAAGCGCCATCCCTACCCACCCTTCATCACCTCGACGCTGCAGCAGGACGCTTCGCGCAAACTCCGTTTCAGCGCAACCAAGACAATGCGCACCGCACAGCGCCTCTATGAGGGCATCGATATTGGCGGTGAAACAGTTGGTTTGATTACCTATATGAGAACCGATGGTGTGACACTTAGCGGTGAAGCGATTACTGCGGCACGCAAGCTCATTCAGAACAAGTTTGGTGATAAATACCTGCCCGACAGCCCCCGCGCCTATAAATCAAAAATCAAAAACGCGCAGGAGGCTCACGAAGCCATCCGCCCAACGGACGTTTTCCGCACACCGGAAAGTGTTGCGCAGTATCTAAACGACGAAGAAGCCAAGCTCTATGAATTGATCTGGAAGCGCACCGTCGCCTGCCAGATGGAAAGTGCGGTGCTGGACCAGGTCTCCGTCGATATCATCAACAATGACGGCAAAGTTGTGCTGCACGCAACCGGCTCCATCATCGCCTTTGACGGTTTTCTGAAACTCTACCGCGAAGAGCAGGAAGAGGACGACAAGGAGGCCGCTGAAGAAGAGCGCCGTTTGCCTCCATTGAAAGAAGGGGATACGCTGCAACTCTCCGATGTCACCCCGAACCAGCACTTTACACAGCCGCCACCGCGTTTTTCTGAAGCCAGCCTCGTCAAGAAGCTCGAGGAACTAGGCATTGGCCGCCCGTCTACTTATGCCAGTATCCTGCAGGTTTTGCAGGAACGTGAATACGTCAAGCTGGATCAGCGCCGTTTTATACCGGAAAGCCGCGGACGCATCGTCACTGCCTTCCTGATTAACTTCTTTAAACGTTATGTGGAATACGACTTCACAGCCAAGCTCGAGGAACAGCTTGATGAAATATCCGCCGGAGAGACTCAATACAGGCAGGTACTAAGCGAATTCTGGACGGCCTTCTCCGAAGCTATCGGCAAGACCAAAGACCTCACCATTACACAGGTTATTGATGCTCTTGACCACGATCTGGAGAACATCCTTTATCCATCAGCGGATGATAAAAAGCGGGTCTGTCCAAAATGCAGCGTAGGAAAACTGAGCCTTAAGCTTGGCCGGTTTGGCGCTTTCGTCGGCTGTTCCAACTATCCTGATTGCCGCTACACCCGCCCTGTTCTCTCCTCAGCCGCCGATGGTGACGCACAGACCGGTGAAGATATGGGGCCAAAAGAACTAGGCCTTGATCCCAAGACGGGCCTGATGATTACGCTCCGTCGCGGACCTTATGGTCCTTATGTCCAGCTTGGACCAGCACCAACAGCAGAAATCCCCGTGGCAGCACCAGTAGAAGAACCTGCAGTTGACGGAAAAAAACCTAAGAAAAAGAAAAAAACTGCCGCTGAAAAGCCAAAGCGCGCTCCTGTTCCGCGCAACATGGATGTGGCCGATATTGATCTGCAAAAGGCGATCGCCCTCCTCGGTCTGCCACGTGAAGTTGGCCTGCACCCTGAATCCGGCGAGATGATCAAGGCCGGTATCGGTCGTTTCGGGCCATTCCTTGTTCATCAGGGAAAATTCAAGTCTATCCCCGCTGACGACCCTGACGGTGTTCTCACCATCGGCCTCAACCGTGCTGTCGACCTGCTTGCCCAACAAGGCAAGAGCCGCAACGGCTTCGGTACAATAAAGGAACTGGGCAATCATCCCGGCGACGGCAAACCTGTTACCATCAGCAAGGGTCGTTTCGGACCTTATATCAAGCACGGTTCAGTCAATGCCACACTACCGAAGGGTGCGGTTATTGAAGAAGTAACGCTCCCGCAGGCGTTAGAACTTCTGGCCGCAAAAAAACCGGCAAAGGCCGGCAAAAAACCGGGCCGGAAAGCAAAAGAAGCTTGATTAAAAAACCCTACGCACCGGGAATTCCCACAAAAGAAGCCTTGCGCGAATTCATTCACAACAGTGAATCACCCCTTAATAAACGCGATATCGCCCGCGCCTTTTCGCTTAAAGGACAAGACCGCATTGCGCTTAAAAGCCTCCTGCGCGAACTGGCCGAGGAAGGAATTATCGAGAAGGACAGCGGTAAGTCCTATAAAGCGCCGGATGCATTGCCTGAAACGGGACTGGTGGAGATCGTTGGCCTTGATGCCGATGGCGAGATGATCGCGAAGCCCTTGCAATGGAATGGCAAAGGCTCCGCGCCAACCATCTACGTCACCACAAAACTCCGTTCCGAAGGGACCCTTGCTCCCGGAGAGCAGATTTTAGTACGGATGAAGCGTGTTTCCCCTCATGAATACGAAGCGCGCATATTAAAATCCCTCAGTGAGGCTTCCGGACAGGTTATTGGGGTGTTCAAGCCTTATAAAGATGGCGGATATGTCTACCCGACGAACAAAAAGATCAAGGATGACTATTTTGTCCCGCGTGAATTTGTTGAAGGATTTTTTGAGGGTGACCTTGTCGTTGCCGAACAACTGCCGCCAAGCGCTAAATACCCCCGTTCAAAAAATCCTGTTCGCATCGTCAAGCGCCTCGGAAAAAAAGATGATCCGCGCCTGATCAGCTTGATTGCCATCCATTCACACGGCATCCCGACAGAGTTCTCCGAAGAAGCGCTCAAAGAAGCCGAGGGCATGAAAGAGCCTGACCTTTCCGGCGGCCGTGAAGATCTGCGTTCCATTCCTCTCATTACCATTGATGGGGCTGATGCGCGTGACTTCGACGATGCTGTTTTTGCCGAACCTGACGTGCATCCGAATAACGAAGGCGGTTGGCATCTCCTTGTCGCTATTGCCGACGTATCGTTTTATGTGCGCCCGGGCGCTCCACTCGACCAAACAGCTTTTGAACGCGGAAACTCCACCTATTTTGCCGATCGTGTCGTGCCGATGTTGCCGGAACGGCTCTCAAATGACTTATGCTCACTGAAACCAAAAGTAAACCGCGCCTGTCTTGCCTGCCATTTATGGATCGATAAAAACGGCAGGCTGATCGCCCATAAATTTGTACGCGGGCTGATGCGCTCAGCGGAACGCCTCACCTATGAAGAAGTTGAAAACGCCCATAAAGGCTACCCGGATGATAAAACCGGCCCTCTCATGGAACCGGTTATCAAGCCTCTATACAAAGCCTATAGTATTTTAAAACGTGCGCGACAATTACGAGGCGCCCTGGAAATAGACCTGCCGGAGCGTAAAGCGCTAATCAACGATAAAGGCATTGTCACCGCTATCGTTCCGCGGCAAAGATTAGAAAGCCACCAGTTGATCGAGGAGTTTATGATCCTCGCGAACGTGGCCACTGCAGAGGCGCTGGAAAAGAAAGAAGCGCCCTGCATTTATCGTATTCATGACAGCCCTTCTTTTGACCGGCTGGAAAATACCCGCGCCTTTCTGAAGGAAATGGGCTACAGCCTGCCGAAAGC
>PLXM01000044.1 GCA_003153235.1 Rhodospirillales bacterium | reverse complement strand
CGATGGCCAGCACCAGCCCGAACAGCGACAGGTTGTTGATCGACAGCCCCAGCAGCAACATCGGCGCGAAGGTTCCGATGATGGAAACGGGAACCGCCAGCAGCGGGATGATCGATGCGCGCCATGTCTGCAGGAAGACGATGACGACGAGGACCACGAGCGCCACGGCCTCGAGCAGGGTGTGAATCACAGCACGGATAGACTCGCGCACGAAGGTGGTGGGGTCATAGACGATGCGGTAGTCGATATCCTCGGGGAAATCCTTCTTGATCTCCTCCATCTCCTTGCGCACCGCTTCCGAGACGGCGAGCGAGTTGGAGCCCGGGGCCTGGAAAATCCCCATGCCCACGGCAGAAGTATTATCGAGCAGCGAGCGCAGGGAATAAAGAGTGGAACCCAGTTCGATCCGGGCAACATCGCGCAGGCGCGTGACCGCCCCGGACGGGTCGTTCTTGATGATGATGTCGCCGAACTGCTCGGGCGTCGTCAGGCGGCCCGGTGCTGTGACGTTCAGCTGCATGGCTGTGCCCGGCGGCGCCGGCTGCGCGCCGATAACCCCGGCGGCGACCTGCACGTTCTGCGCGCGGATGGCATTCACGACGTCGTCCGCGTTCAGGTTGCGCGCGGCGATCTTGTCCGGATCGAGCCAGATGCGCATGGCGTAATCGGATGCGCCGAATACGCGAACCTGCCCGACGCCGGGCAGACGGGCGAGCCGGTCCTTGACGTTGAGCGTCGCATAGTTGCCCAGATAAAGCATGTCATAGCGCTTTTTGGGCGAGAGCAGGTGAACAACCAATGTAATGTCCGACGCGCTTTTGACCGTGGTGACGCCGAGCGTGCGCACGATGTCCGGCAGGCGGGGCAGGGCCTGATTGACGCGGTTCTGCACCAGCTCCTGCGCCTTGTCAGGGTCTGTGCCGATCTTGAAAACAATGGTCAGTGACATCGTGCCGTCGGAGGAACCCTGTGAAGACATATAGAGCATACCCTCAACGCCGGTAATCGCTTCCTCGAGCGGGGCGGCGACAGTGGAGGCAATGGTTTCAGGGTTAGCGCCCGGAAATATCGCAGTCACAACTACAGACGGCGGCACGACTTCGGGATATTCCGATACCGGCAGATACCAGACAGCCAGCGACCCCGCAATAAAAATGAGCAGTGACAGAACTGCGGCAAAGATGGGGCGGTCGATAAAGAAACGTGAAATATTCATGGTTTCTTTGCGTCCCCGTCATTGTTTTTCGGGGCGCTGTCTTTATCTTTCTGGATGCTGTCTTTCGGCGCAGCGACCGCAGCAGCGGCGACAGGCTTAACGGAATCTTCCATGCCGACAACTTCAGGCTTCACTTCTGCGCCTGGATGCGCGCGCTGCAGTCCTTCGACGATGATCTTCTCGCCGGTCTTCAGTCCGTCCGTGACGATGCGGAGACTGCCGGACATATCACCCAGCTTCACTTCACGGTACTCAACTTTATTGTCATCGCCGACGACATAAACAAATTTCTTTGACTGGTCGGTACCGACGGCGCGGTCGGTGATCAGAATAGCCTTCGTCAGCCCGGCATTACCAAGGCGGATGCGCGCAAAAAGCCCGGGCACCAGCGCATTATCATCATTATTAAATACAGCGCGGGCGCGCAGTGTGCCGGAAGCCGGGTTCAGCCGGTTATCAAAGGACTGCATGACACCCTTGTGCGGCGTACCATCATTGGCCAGCGCCAGCGTCACCTCGATCTTACTGACGTCGCCGGCCATTTCCGGCTGCAGTTTGAGGTAAGTCTCTTCATCAATATCAAAGTCCGCATAAACGGGATTTTGCGACACAACGGTTGTCAATAACGGCGAGTTCTGCCCTGCCTGCACAAGGTTGCCGACTGTCATCTCTGCGCGGCTGACACGGCCCGTCACGGGCGCCGTAATCTGCGTATATCCAAGGCTCAGTTTTACGGTGTCGAGATTTGCCTCGGCACTATCTACCTGCGCCTTCGCCACATTGAACTCGTTCTTACGTGTGTCATAATCGCTCTGTGAAATAGCTTTATCCTTAATTAATCCCTCGGCGCGCTTGAACTGCGTCTCGCTCAGTCCCAGAGCCGCCTTTGCCGCCGAAAGAGCCGCTTCGGCACGCTCAACTTCAGCCGCATAAGGCTTCGGATCAATCGTGAAAAGCAGATCGCCCTTCTGCACCATAGCGCCGTCTTTAAAGTTGACTGTTTCAATAGGGCCGGAAACGCGCGAACGCACCTCGACGAAATCCACCGCCGTCACGCGGCCTGAATAATCATGCCACTGTTGAACTTCACGCTCGATCGCGGGAGCAACACTCACCGGCATTACCATCTTCGACATATCCGGCGGCGCCCCTGCGCCCGCACCAGTGTGCTGCGGCAAACAATATTCCGTGTAGCCATAGTAACCGCAACAGGCAACAAGCAGGAGAATGAGGACGGTGGACAGTTTGTCGGACATAGATTTTCTCCCGCAAGAAAAAATTATACTGATTGATATGATTTATAGATGCAGAGATTATAGCGGTCAACGATTTTGGCAGCAATCCACAAAATAATATCTTAATAACCCTTATATATCAAAAATTTATTAATAATTCCGTATGTAGATTAGGTGTGACAAAAAAGTCATAGACGTTTCAATGAGTAGCCTATATTATATACCTATGAGTATAAAAAATAAGAGAGCAGCCTTACCCGCCGGGCGTCCGCGCGAGTTTGACGTCGATGAGGCTTTGGACAAAGCCCTGAATGTCTTCAGACAGAAGGGTTTTCAAGGCGCGTCGCTGCCTGACCTGACGAAGGCCATGGGCATCAACCGCCCGAGCCTTTACTCGGCTTTCGGCAACAAGGAAGAACTGTTTCGCAAGGCGCTCGACCGTTATGCGGAACAGGGTTTTGCTTTTCTAAAATCGGCACTGGACGAACCCACGGCCTATCGCGCCGTTGAAAAAATACTGGTCGGCATTGCGGAAAAGAGCGCCTGCTCCAAAACGCCGCGCGGCTGCCTGTTTGTGCAAGGCGCACTGGCTTGCGGCGACGACGCCCAGGTGATACGGCAAGAACTGGCCTCGCGGCGTCAGCAATCCGAATTTCTTTTCCGCCAGAGATTCGAACGCGCCATTGCTGAGGGCGATCTTCCATCCGATACCAGCGCTTCCGACCTCGCCGCCTTCATCGCCACTGTTATGCAGGGTATGTCAGTACAAAGCTCCGGCGGCGCGAGCCGTGAAGCTTTACTCGGCATCGCTAGAACAGCGCTGAAAGCCCTTCCCACCAAGCACTAAAAGACACCGGATAAAAAACACCTGCCCTGCCCAGAGGGGCGGATGTTTTAGAATCGGAGAGCCGATTCTGTTATTTTTATGTCCTGTTATTTTTGTTCCGGAGTACCTGCGGCAGGTGCCGGAGTGGAGGCTGTGCCTGCAGCGGGTGCATTAGCACCGCCGCCATTAAAACCTTCGCCGCGCTCTTTCCATCCTTCTTTTCTTTCCTTGTTCGGGAAGCAGGCATCGAGAGACTTCCTGTCCGTTGCTGCCTGAGCACAGGCCTGCTTTTGCTGGATTTCCGCTGCACGCTTTTCAAGATGCTCAAGCGCTTTGGCTTTTTTCTCCTCAAAGCGCTCTTCACGCTTCTGGCTTTTCTCACCGTTAGGCTGGGCGGTATCCACCGCAGGCGCAGAAGCCGCGGGAACTGCCGCAGGCGCGGCTGGTGCTACGGTCGGAGCCACGGCTGTTTGGGCAAAAGCGGTAGTTGCGGTCATGGCGGCAACAACGGCCATTGCTGTTAAAATTTGTTTCATGATCATGTGATATGTCCTTCTGTATAGAGACGGGTCATGGGTTATGCCGACCTATAAGACCAGAATATCAAACGGGATATCATCTGCCGCTTGCGGGGATATTATAAATTTTTAATGTTAAAATAACCCATTGATAGAAATGAATATTTTAGGTCATTCAAGACCACATGATCCCGAAAGTCCGGCTGGGATCGCGCATACGTTCTTCATCTTTTTCATCCCAATCTTCCAGCCATAGCCTTGATTTGGGCCTGAGGCTCACGACCGTCGATTCGACCGGCTCATCGTTATTGGCCGGCCGCTGCAAGGGAGCGGGCTCCAAGACGGCCGGAGATAAGTCGTAACTCATCGTTGACCACTCAAGTGCCTCTTCAACTCTCTTGTCTGAACTGAATAACTTCCACAACATTTTAAGCCTCGCTTTCCTGCCGGATTTTCTATGCTTTATTTCAAGTTTGTAAACTCAGCATAACCTGCGGAACATCGTCCCCCGTTTGCGCGAACGTTATAAATTTTTAATGGTGGTTAACCGGCTGAGGAATCTTTTTACTGCTTTAGCTTCCGGAGACGCAAATAAAAGGCTCCCGTGCCGCCGTCTTTCGGCTGCGCCGGCGTGACCGCCAGCAGGTAACGCGCCAATGGCGGTGCTTCAAGCCACTGCGGTACCATCTGCCTTAAAACACCTTCGAAGCGGCGCCCTTTGCCCGTGATGACCAGAAGCGTCCTTTTTTCCTGTGCCACTGCGGCATGGATAAACTTGTGCAGCGCATCATAGGCTTCAGTCTGCGTCATGCCATGCAGGTCAATCCGTCCTTCCAGCGGCAGCTGACCGCGGCGGAGCTTTGTTTCAGTTGATCTGTCGAATCCTTTCGGAATTGGTGCGTTACATGGCGACAAGGGTTTTATCCTTGCTGGAGCAGTCTCTTTCCGGATTGCGGGCTTCTGCGGCGGGGACTTGGGTTTTCCGGTGTCATAAGCCTTGATGCCGCGGGTTACATAGTCCCACAACGCTCGGTCTTCTTCCTCCTTAGCCCCTGAATCGCGGCTTTTTTTCATCCTGCTGCCGTCTCCTTCATGATTTATCTCCAAAAGTTATGATATAATATCCTTGATAGGATGACAAAGAGCATAGCCCCATGAAGAAGACATTTTTTTTACCGGTTTTGACGTTTACCTGGAGCGCCTGCCTGGCGGCGTTGGTAATGACGCCCGCCGCCTTCGCACAGGAAGCAGATACACAATATACGGCCAGTCCCGCTCATCAGATAGTCAGGCCTGCCATAACCACACCCGATACAGTCGCCATGATCTACAGCAAACTGACAAGGCAATTGCCGGATTTTGATTCTCTGGCACGGCAAACGCAGGCTTACAAGGACGCCTCTGATTTTGAGCGCTCCTCCGTGCAAGACAGCGAAGCGCAGAAAATAAAGGAGGCTTACAGGCTTTTGACGGTGACGGAACCTCTTGTCGTGGAAACGCAGGTCAAACTGTCCTCCTATAACACCAGCAATCACGGATTTTTTGTCGAAAACTTCAAGTCCTCCACTTTTTTCCCTGTCGGCTCCGGCGACAAATTATATGCCTTTGTGCCGCAAGACATCATGGATAAGCAATGGCTGAAAGTGGACGACGAAGCCGCAGCAAAAGCCATTGCGACTACAGCCGCAAATAACGGCGGCATGCTGTCGATGACCTTGCTGCTTATGCCACAATATGCAGATACATCGTCTGCTTCTATCGATGGTGAAAATTACTGGCCGATTGTGGTCGATGTCAAAAAAATGATGCTCTATGCACCTGATGGTACACCACTATGGCAGCCCTATGATGCCAGCCTTGACAAGACACATCAGGAGCTTTTGAAACTTTATCAATAAAGAAAGCGGGGTTATATCATGCTCTCTAAAATTGGCGATTTTATTAACCCCCTGCTGTCAAAAGGCGACACCGTCGAAAAGCCTGATGAAAAAAGCCACGATAAAGGCGGCAGCCACAAAAAAGACGATACGCCTGCGGAAGAAAATAACGACGATACTTTCTTCTCTATAGAAGCCATTCGCGCCCTGCTCAAGCAGGAGAATGTCGATATAGGAGCTGATGTTATGGCCGGTCTTGACCTGCTGCAGCGCTACGGCGTTACCAGCATTCCAATCCGCAACGGGCAGCCCATCCTCGAGGCCATCACCGATGCCGCTGCGCTCCTGAAAGACAAATAAGCTTGTTTACACATCAGCTGCGGACAAGACGAACCGAGGACCCCAGCTCTTTCAGGCCATAGGTCTTGAACCCGCGCTTGAAATTTTCAACGACAACATCATAACGGACATCATGGGTAGGTGTTGAAGACTTGTAATAACTGGACGGGTATACACCCGTTTCATTAAACCCGCCGATTTTAGCCTTGTTGTTGAACATCTGTTCGAGTTCGCCCTCAGACGGCAGGCGGACATCTGTCTTGCCCTGCTTGCGGAGAGATTTGATGGTTTTCATCGCCTGATCCCACGTCATCTTCGCACCGGCATCTTCCGGCATCACATACATCGGCTTGTTTGTATCCGGCGATATGCCGGCATAGACCCAGCCGTCGTCAGCCGCAGTGCCGATCAACGCTTCGGAGGCGGGCCTTATTTTAACAATACCCTTGGTGGAAACCGAGAGACCGCCATCGGGCGTCACTTCCAGCTTCGCGCCATACACGGCAACAGAATTAAAATCATTGCCGATGCTAATGGGATTATTTTCAGTGTCCGGCGCGCCCGTTTCATCGGCGGCAGGCTTTGTCTCGACGCCCGAATCAGTAAAGACCAGAACATCGCCCCTGGGGCTTATCTCGGCCATTATGTCGTTGAGCACGACTGTGCCCAGAGCCGCGTCGAGCTTTACCTGTATGCCCTTTGCTTCCGTCTTCGTGAGCGCTGCTGATCCGGCCATGACTAAGTAACCATTTTTGATTCTTAAATTAGTAATTTAACGTAAGTATTCTCCATAAAAATGTCAAGAAAAATAAGCACTTCGCGCGCGTTCGGGGCGCAGCACAGCAAAGACAGGTTTTCTCATCCACCTGATTATTATAATAAAATAACGATAATCTATCTCAAGGACAGACCGGAAAGAGAGATGATCCGCTCGACTGGCGCAGAATCCAGTAATAGAAGCATCCGGCAGAGCAGTTAAACCCTGTCGGATCGGGGCTGCTGTTCTCCACTATGGAGCTGCATTGGGAGTATTTGGTCGTGAGGCGGCTGATCGCCTCCGTCCACAAGGGATCACTGACAGCACGGGTAATCCTGATATACACCCCGTCAGTGGCATTGGTGAAATAGGTGGTGGTGTAATTCGATGTGTCCGCCAGCAGTTTCAGGCTGCCGGAGATGCGGTCATTGAATATAGTCTGCTGCGCCGCCGGCGCCCCCGGGCACTTTATAGCCGTGATCGCGTCGCCTGCAGCGCCGTATGTCAGGGTATGATAAAGAGGAAAAGGCTGGTTAGGGTTGTCGCTGGCATCGATATTACCGTCAGCGTTGATGTCAACACCTTGCGAATAAGTCGTGATGCATTCGGTGATGTTGGACTGGATCGTCTGTATGTCATTTTGCAGGTAAAGCATCATCGCGTTGATTTGTGTCGACGAGGCGCTCTTCTTGGCGCCCTGCGTCATCGACGCGACCAGCATCCCGGTCAGGAAAATGGCGATGAGGATGTAGACAATAATACTGCCCTGCTGGTGTTTATCGGCCATCGGTAAAAACCCTTTCCTGAGCCATCATAACGCTGTTTCCGGCAGATGCAAACTGTAGCCGCCTTCGACTGTCTGGAGGATGCGCGGATCTTCGGCCGACATTTCCAGTTTCTGCCGCAGGCGGTAGATATGCGTCTCGAGCGTATGCGTGTCGACACCCTCGCTATATTGCCAGACATTTTTCAACAACGTCTCGCGGCTGATGGTCTTCCGGCGATGGCGCACCATATAAGCAAGAATATCCACTTCCCTGTCGGTGAGGGCGATATCTTCTCCCGTTCCCTTTGCCAGCGCTTTTTCCTGCGGCTTGAAAATATAGTCGCCGATGGGAATGTCGTCGATGTACAAGACAGGTTCAGCAATCATCTGCCCGATCTGCCGCAGCAGCGCACCCAGCCTGTAAGGCTGCGTGAAAGAGAGCGAGAGCACCGGACAGCCGGGAACGTTCACTGCCGTGCCCGCAATAACCAGGTCAGGATCGGTCTCGGGAATATCACGCGCATTCTTGTTCATGGTAACGATATCGAATTCCGCAAAAGCCCCGAGGTGCTCCATCAGGGCTTTTTCCACAGCAGGGGGGATATGCGTAAAAACAATTTTTTTCATTGGTTTCATGAGCTTATCATATCCCACAACGATTTATTAAGACAGTATCTGCTAGAGTCTACTGGAATCGGCGGAGGGCGGATATGTCGAATCAGGCAGCCTCTAAAACAACAAGTGACACGATCACGAAATACGAAACCCTGTATGCGGTGCGCACCGGGCTGACAATCATGCTGCCCCGCATGCCTGTCTTTGATAACGGCGCCAAAACGCCGCCCAGCTTTTCTGTAAGCCCTGAAAACCCCTGCGATATCATTATAAAAGCCGGTGACAAAAAGGTGCTGCTCAAGGGGCTTAAAAAAGAACATCTTGAAGCCTCTGTATCCCGCGGCTTTATCATGTTCTACGAAACCGAGGATGACGAGGTCGTCCGCAGTACGGTTTGTAATTACCAGAAGTAATAATTAGCTGTCGCGGTGCTTGTGCTGTTCTTCATGGGCCTTTTGCGCCATGCGCTGCTGTTCTTCGTAAGCCTGCGCCTCCTGCCTCTGGCGCTCCTCATAAGCTTTCTGCGCCAGCCGTCTTTCTTCCTGCAGCCGCTGCTGCAAAGACTTTTCTTCGGCAGCTTTCTTCTCGCGGTATTTTTTCTCGTTTATGGCGCGCTGCTCAGCCTCTATCTGCTTAACAGAGGGCTCGCCTGCAGACGCCTCCTGCCCGAACTTGCGGCCGTCTTTGTCGTCCTGTTTCTGCTGTTCCTGTTTTTGCGCATCGATAAAACCGAATCCTGTCATGCTTTATCCCTCTCATAAAAAGGCTATATCCAAACACATACGTATTATATCAAATAATAATTAAGGTCTTATTTACGCTTTAAAGCGCTGATTTTCTGGCACACCCCTTGCAAAGTACTCTGACAAGGAGTGCTGAAAAACGATGGCGAATACCTATCCAGATATTGCTGTCAGACCGGATACTGCGGGCTATCCCCTTGTTAATCAACAGACAAGCG
>PLXM01000058.1 GCA_003153235.1 Rhodospirillales bacterium | reverse complement strand
GGCATCGAAGAAGAGCGGCAGCGACTTGTGCAGCGGCTCATCCAGGGTCACGCCAATTTTTAGCCGGTCTAGGAAACGACCGGTAACAACGGATTTCAGCGCAATTGGGACGGTATTGAACAGGCCACCTTCATAAAGCCTGTTTGGCAGCAACAGGGATGAATTTCCGTCTTCTTCGTAAAAGTCGACCGCCCATGTAAAATGGATATCGCGGTAGATACCGGGCAGATCTTCCGGGTATTTATATGCGCCCGCAAAATGCATTCCGGGAGTGCGGGAAATAACATCATAAAAATATGGAATCTGGTCCAGTGCGGGACGTCCGCGTATAACGATCTCGACGGCTCCCTTGCTCCGGATAGCGAGGTTTGCAAGAAGCTGCAAACTTTTCCGGCAGCGAATGACACCGAACCACCCGATCTTCCAGGGAGGACCTGCAAGCCTGGCAGGCCCAATATTTTCTACGGGAATTTTTTCTTGCGGATCGTATACTTTATTCTCAATAAGTCGTACCGGCATCGTATAGCGTGAAAAGTAGGCATCTATAAACCCTTGTGAGCTGGTAATGAGGACTGCGGATTTTTTTGAAAGCCAAGTCTCGATGCGCCTAAGCAGAATGCCGATAGGGCCTTTTTTTAGAAGCAGGCGATGAATATCAAGGCTTTCATAGACAAGGACTGGTGAAGGGAAGCCAGTTGCATGCCGTGCGCCTATAGCAAGCATTTCGAGATTGCGAGCAATGATGATTTCCGATTCCCTGAAAGCCGCGTTGCAGACTGGAAACAATACATGACGCAGGACCGCCCATATTCGTTGTGCAAATTTTCCGTTATGCGTTTGTCCCAGATCGATCGGTATATATCCCGCGACGTCACGCACGGGCTGAGGGCTGCGGCGAAAGCCTGCCACAGTGAGAATGGCGCCGCCATCACGCAGCATTGAAACCCGCTTATGAACAGCTGCATCGGCAAGATCATGCGCTAGATAGAGAATTTTTGGCTTCTTCATAATCCTTCCTTAATAGGTGTGTACTTTACCCAGACGACTTCCGCTGTTACGGGCTTTTGGTAAACAAAATGTCCCATCCATGAATCTTCAATGGCCGAACCGGACCACAGGCTTAAAAAAATGTGCGAGGCATTTTCAGGCATAGGCAGCCCGGCGGGAGTTTCATGGACCAGGTGATTGTCGATGTACCAGCGGATGGCAGTGGGGGTCCATTCAAAGGCATAATCATGAAATTCCGTAGAGGCATCGTATTCGAGCGAAATAACGACCGAATCACACTTTTCTCCATCCTTCCAACAGGTAATTTCAACGGCATGCGTGTTCTTGCCGAGGAATTCAAAATCAATCTCGTCATGCGATGGAACCCCCATCGGCGGACCGATATAAGTAAAAAAGGCCGTATTAAGACCTGAGCCTGCGGCCGTGCGCATGCGGGCCTCATAACGCCCATACCGGGTGCGCGCGTTACTTTTAATTTCCGCGCAACCATAAGGCCGTAATTTTCCGCTGCTATCAGAGAGACGTAATTGCAGATTTCCATTCACTGCGGACAAGTCCTCGGCCTTCCATTCACAGGATTGATGATCGCCATTAGTCCATCCATCGGAGAGATGCCAGCGTTCCAGGTCAAAGCCTGGATAAGTGGAAAAAAAAGATAGCGGCGCGGCCTTAGCGGATACGCCCTGCGTTGCCATGATAACAAACAGGAAAACAGCCAGACAGTTAGTAAATGTTCTCATGAACTTCCCTATGGGTTTTACGTGCTTTTATGGCGATCTGATAGGCTACAACGCAGCTTGATCCTTTACGGTTCCCTGCATATAAAAAAATAATATGCTTTATAATCATCTGATAACTCTGTAATTCTTTTCCTCCGTCAATTTAAAAAGAGGAATCGGTGTATGTATTTTGAATTCAGTTTGCGTGGTCTATTGACAGCATTTTTCAGGAAGAAGGATATCTTTGTCTCGATTTTCTCCCTTGTGGTTTTGACAGGAGGTTTTTACCTATGGCATGTGCCGCAGACTTATGAATCAAAAGGCGCTTTTCTTATAAGGTTTGGCCAAGGCGCTTTGCCATCTGTGGGCAGCGCGGATGACCGAAAAATGACGGAGTTCTCTCGCGATGACCGCGAAGAGATCATCCAGTCCAATGTCATGCTGCTTCAGAGTGATGATCTGTTGAAAGAAGTGATTCGGGCTGTAGGTCTGGAAAGAGTTTATCCGGGGATCACTGCCAAGATGAACGGAGCGGAAATTGCGGAGCAGGCTGCAGTCGTCCGACTGCGTGAAAAAGGGCTTAAGGTATTGGCCGATCCTAAAAGCAATATCATCGAGATCAGTATCTTGAATGCCAACGCTGTCATCGCGCAGGAAATCGCTGCACGTCTCATGGAAAAATTTGCAGCTCGTCAGTCGGTGATCTTCGGCGTGCCGCAGACAGCTTTCTTGCAGCAGCAGGCCGACTCCATGCGAAAGAAAATGGAGCAGTCCCAGCAGGAACTGCGTGATTTCAAGCAGAAAGAAGGCATTACTCTGCTCGATGAAGAAATCGCCCAACTTCTGGCGGAAAAGAAAGATTTGTCGGTGCATGCATTCCAGGCCGTGAGCGATTTGCAAGCTGCAGCCGCTAAACTCCAGAATGACAACGCCGCCATGGAGTCGACCTACCGCCCTGATAGCCCCGTCATCAGCCGCGCAAATCATAACCTTGCGGTTGCCCGCGCACAACTGCAGGAACAAAATGCCGGTGGCGGAGCATTTGCAGCACGGATCGCCGCTATTGATGCGCGCCTGACTTTCCTCGAAACAAACCGCAAGCACTACGATGAGCTACTGCAACACGTCACGCTGGACACAGAAAACTACAAGCTCTACCAATCGCGCAACGAGGAGGCGATCGTCAATGCCCGCTTAAGTCAGGAAAACATCACGCGTATATCCATCATTGATAAACCTATGATTCCTTTAAAGCCGGTGGATACGAATAAACCGCTTCTCCTCATGGCAATTCTAATTACGGCATTGTTGTTAAGTCTGGGAAGTGTATTGTTTTTGGAACTTATGAACGATACAGTTGTGTTCAATGAACAAATTATCGCAGCTACTGGATTGCCGGTTCTGGCGATCTTTGAAGGGTAAAAAAAATGAAAAATATAGCCACTATGACGTCAGAAAAAGTTTACGAAGTACCCGGCGAACAGAAGCCACCCGGGACCAGGATGCTTAAAATGCAGCCTGTGCAGGTCGTTCCTGCAAAAATAAGCCGTACGTTTCCACCCGCAAAGCTCCTTTCCCTCCTTCATGCGGTGGAAAAAAATATGGCACCGGTATCAAGAACGCCGACGGTTCTTTTTATGAGTCCGCATAAAAGCGCTGGCGCCGATATTATCGCATTCCAGGCCGCTTATGCGAGCGCCCTTTCAGGAAAACGCGTGCTCTTTATCGGTACGAACGGAAGCATGTCGGAAGTCATCAGTCAGATTCGAGGTAAGGTCCCCACGCCGCTCAATATCCCGTTGAAAGGCGATGTTGAAAATATCGCGCCATTCGTTAACGTGCAGGGAACGTCATTATTCTTTGCGACCTTCAATGAATACGAAGAGCATCATACCTCCTTTCCTAATAGAGAAACCCACCAGAATACTATTGACGAATTGCGGGAGATTTTTGACCTTATCGTTGTTTATTCGGAATCAGGACTGTCAAATCCGCTCGCCACAATCCTTAGCGGTCTGGCGGATGCCAGCATTATCGTTGCTGAGGAGGGACGCACCCGAATCCCTATCATCAAGGATTTGCGCCGTCTTGTTGACATGCATGGAGGCCATGTTGTCGGCATCGTGCTGAACAAACGCCGGTTTTATATTCCGCATTTTATATATAAGGCTCTTTTTGGTATTTGAAACGGCAAATATTCTAACGGAAATTTCTCTTTAATAGCGCGACCTTATCCAGCATGGCATCGGTAACCCGGTCAATGACGCGATCGGCGCTGAGTTGTGGAGAGGCGCCTGCAAGGCGCGTCAACCCATATGCGGCCGAGCGTATCAGGCTTTTCTGAATCAAAGCTGAAATTGGCGAGTCGGTAATGGGTTTGCGCAGGACTGACAACCTGACTTCTTGTAGGCTGGAGGGCCAGATGCGACGCCGCTGCAGTTTTATTTCCAGCGAGTCAGCCCAGTCCAGCCATTTTTCGCGATGCTTATGGTTTAAAGGCAGCACGGGGATCCAAGGGATACGCAGGGCATCTGCGGTAATAGCGCCGTGCATGGCTTCAGCAATGACCATTTTTGAGCGCTTTAATTCATGCAAAATAGCTTCTACCGGCAGCCGTGGATCAATGAGATTGAGGTTAGCCAGCTGGCATACCTCCGCCCAGTTCCCCCGGCGCATGCTTTCCCAATGAGGCATAAAAGAGACAACCTGCGAGGAGGGACGGGGCCAGGGTTTCATGATAGTGCGCAAAAGAATGGCTGAATCTCCCAATCCCAAGTTATTGGGGATATTAAGCATTTTCGCCGTGCGTGGCCCCCTGACAAAATATATGTCCCAATTTGAATGGGTAACGCAGGGCCGATTGTGATATTCCGGCACAAAGCCGGTGCCAAATACGACTTTTCTGATATCGTTATTATAGGGCTTTTCGCCGAGAATGGAACCAATGCCAAGAAAGACTGTTTTTTCGTCATCATCAAAGAAATCAGGAATTAGCTTTGGCCAAAGCCATGGATTGAGACTGTCCCCGAAGTTCGGTTCCCTTCCTTGGAAGTAAGTGATTTTCATCGCTCTTTGAATCCTTGCTAACGATAAATCTTATCCCTCATGGGATCGGTAATATATGTTCATATTATCACCGAATATAAAAACGCTTGCAGTGCAAGGAACGTTCCCTTTATTTAAACGTTTGTGCATACAGATCAAGGAGCGGTAAGTAATGTTCAAATGGAGAAAGTCATGAGCAGCATTCCAGCAAAGGTAAAAAAAGCCGTCTTCCCGGTCGCCGGATTGGGAACCCGTTTCCTGCCGGCCACAAAGGTGCTGCCCAAGGAAATGCTGATATTGGGCAATAAACCATTAATTCAGCATGCCTATGAAGAGGCGCGTGCCGCAGGCATCGAGGAGTTTATTTTCGTCAGCAGCAGAGATAAATCCCTGATCGAAAGTCATTTCAGACCACACCAGCAATTGCATCAGACGCTGGTGGCGCGCAATAAAACTGCCGAATTGGCGAGCCTGCAAGGCAGTACCGTAGATGAAGATAAACTTTCGGTTATTTACCAGGAACAGCCTCTGGGCCTGGGACACGCCGTATGGTGTGCGAGAGAAATTATCGGCAATGAGCCCTTTGCGGTCATATTGCCGGATGATGTCATTGTTGGCAGTTCCTGCCTCGCGCAAATGATGGAGGCTTATGAAGAAGTAGGCGGAAATCTTGTCGCCGTTGAAAATGTTCCACGTGCAGAAACGGCCAAGTATGGCGTGGTCGATATAGGCTTTGACGACGGGAGACTTGTGTCGGTCAAAGGACTGGTGGAAAAACCGGAACCAGCACAGGCGCCTTCAACGCTCACGATCATAGGCCGTTATATACTGCAACCGGAAGTCTTTGGCCACCTTTCAAACGCTGGCAAGGGAAGCGGCGGCGAAATCCAGCTCACGGATTCACTCGCCAAACTTATTGGAGCGCAAGCCTTTCATGGCTTCCGTTTTGAAGGAAGGCGATACGACTGTGGTACAGGACTCGGTTTGCTCAAGGCAGGCATCGCTTACGCCATGAATGACAATGGAGCGGACGGTCATTTAGCCGAGTTTATGAAGGATCAGCTGAAATCCAGCGGGATCGGTCAATATAGTCTTAGGTAAGACCATATGATTATACTTCGGTTAAACGATCAGGTTTCCGTTGTGGACAAGCAATTGCTCATGAAGGTTTGTCACATTGAAAATTGTGGCAACCTGACCCCAGCCTGAAGTCCCGGCATGTCCCGTCAGGTCAACTTCCACTATGCTATTGCTCCCGCTATTTACAATATTGACGAAGTTCGACAGGATTCCTGTCGCGGGGTTATAGTGACCGGACAGTACGTCGGAGATGTCAATCTTGTCGTGTTGGGAAAGAGAGAAGTCTCTGATGGTATCAACGCCGGTGCCGAGGTTAGCGGCCTTGAAGACGAAGGTATCCGCGCCGCCTGCGCTTCCAAATAGCATGTTGCTTCCAGACCCGAAAGTGACAACGGTGCTCAGCGGTTCCACTGTGACATTCGCCGTACCTGTTGACGAATGACCGGCACTGTCCTTCAATGTATAGTTAAAGGTATCCGTGCCAACAAAGTTCGTTGCCGGTATGTAGGTAATAGTGCCATCGCTAGTCTCGGTGACAGAGCCGCCATGCGCCGTCTTTATAGAAGCATTGGTAATACTCAAGGCCAGCCCATTCGGGTCGGTATCCAGGCCATGACCGTTATTAACCAAGACATTGCCGAACATCGGGCTATTTTCCGAACTGGTAAAATTATCAGTTGCGGCCACTGGCGCTGTGGGCGGCGCACTTACGGTAAGGGTAGCTGCGCCAGTTGCCGTGAGGCCGGCGCTGTCCTTCAACGTATAGTTAAAGGTGTCTGTGCCGGCAAAACCCGCCGCCGGTGTATAAGTAAAGGTGCCGTCGGCATTCTCTACAACAGTGCCGCCACGTGTGGTCGTCAGGGTAGCAGCAGTGATGCTCAAAGCCAGCCCGTTCGGGTCGGTGTCCGGGCCATTGCCGTTGTTGGCCAGCACATTGCCGGTAAGGACATGGTTTTGCACGCCGGAGAAGTTGTCAGGGGTAGCCACCGGCGGCAAGTACGTCGGCGTCAGCGCCGCATTGACGGTAAGAGTAGCTGCGCCAGTTGCCGTGAGGCCTGCACTATCCTTCAAGGTATAGTTAAAGGTATCCGTCCCGACAAAGTTCGATGCCGGTGTGTAAGTAAAGGTGCCGTCGGCGTTCTGGACAACTGTGCCGCCGTGCGCGGTCGTGATGGTAGCGGCGGTAACGCTCAGGGCCAGCCCGTTATAATCGAAGTCATTAGTCATCACATTGCCGATAATGACTTTGTTTTCCGTGCCGGTGAAGCTATCGGGCACGGTTACAGGTGGCGCATTGACGGTAATCGTCGCCGTGCCGGGTGCCGTGAGGCCAGCGCTGTCCTTCAATGTATAGTTGAAGGTGTCCGTTCCACTAAAACCCGCCGCTGGTGTGTATGTAAAGGTGCCGTCGGCATTCTCTATAACAGTGCCGCCACGTGTGGTCGTCAGGGTAGCAGCAGTGACGCTCAAAGCCAGCCCGTTCGGGTCGGTGTCCGGACCATTACCGTTGTTGGCCAGCACATTGCCGGTAAGGACATGGTTTTGTACGCCGGTGAAATTATCTGGCGCAGCCACAGGCGGCAAGTATGTCGGCGCCAGCGCATTGACGGTAAGAGTAGCTGCGCCAGTTGCCGTGAGGCCTGCACTATCCTTCAAGGTATAGTTAAAGGTATCCGTCCCGACAAAGTTCGATGCCGGTGTGTAAGTAAAGGTGCCGTCGG
>PLXM01000113.1 GCA_003153235.1 Rhodospirillales bacterium | reverse complement strand
CTCGCCGCGCAGTATGAGAGCCTGTCCCTGCCGCTCGCGGTAATCCTGATTGTTCCTATGGGTCTGCTTTGTGCTATCAGCGGGGTCTGGATAGATCATGGCGACAATAATATTTTCACCCAGATCGGTTTCATCGTGCTGGTGGGGCTGGCGTGCAAGAACGCCATTCTTATTGTCGAGTTCGCGCGGGAGATGGAAATTAGCGGCGCGACGCCGGTCGAGGCGGCGCTGGAAGCGGTGCGTATGCGGCTGCGCCCCATCCTGATGACCTCTTTTGCTTTCATCATGGGCGTGGTGCCGCTGGTGGAATCATTCGGTGCCGGTGCCGAGATGCGGCATGCGATGGGCGTGGCGGTTTTTTCGGGCATGCTGGGCGTCACTTTCTTCGGCTTGTTTCTCACGCCGGTCTTTTATGTTCTGCTGCGCACGATTTTTGCAAAGTACAAGCTGACATCGGCAGGTCAGTTGAACGTGCATACTCATACACAGGCCCCCACGCAGACCCAGACGCAGGAGAATCACTATGACGCTTAAGGATAAGGTTTTTCTTGCTGTGGGGCTGGCAACTCTTTTAGCCGGTTGCAGCCTTGCGCCCACCTTCCAGAAACCCAGCATGACGTTGCCCGAGTCTTTCAAGGAAGATTCCGGTGACGCAAAAACGCAGGCGTGGTGGAAAAAAGCGCAGACCCTTGAAGGAATGGACCGCGGCAAGTGGTGGGCAATGTTTTGCGATCCCAAGCTTAACGCACTGGAAGACGAAGCGGTCGCCAATAACCAGCCCCTGAAAGCCTATGCCGCACGGGTCGAGCAGGCGCGTGCGGCCGTCCGCGTCAATGCGCCCGACCTGCTGCCGAATATCAGTGTGGGGGCCAATGGCAGCCGCTCGGCGCCGGGTTTTGTATCTCCTGCTCCCTATACTCTTTATACGACGCAGGCCACGGCGAGCTACGAGCCGGACCTGTTTGGCCGTATCCGTGATGCCGACAAGGCGCTGGCCTTTGATGCGCAGGCAACAGAAGCCACCTATCGTAGTATTCTGCTATCGCTGCAGGCGGATGTCGCGCAGGATTACTTTTTGATCCGCGCGCTGGATAACGAACGCTTGCTGTTGCAACAGACTGTCGATATCCGCGACAAGGAAGCGGGCATCATGAAGCTGCGCTTCAGCAGGGGCGATATCAGCGAAGAAGATAATGCCAATGCGCAAAGTGATATGGCGTCAGCCCACGCAGACCTGACGGGCCTTGAGAGGCAGCGGGCTATCCTGGAGCATGCACTGGCGATACTTCTTGGAAAAATGCCTTCGGACTTTTCTCTGCCGAATAGCCCGTTGTCGATATCGCCGCCGGTCGTGACGGGAGGTGTGCCGTCCGCTGTTCTGGAGCGCAGGCCCGATATGACTTCCGCCATTGCCGCCATGGAAGCGGCTAATGAGCGCATCGGCGTTGCGAAAGCGGCGTATTTCCCCGATCTGCTGTTGACAGCATCTGCGGGAACAGAGACGGCGACATTGAGCAGGCTGTTCCATTGGTCATCGCGCGCCTGGGCGCTCGGGCAGGTTGCCGGTCTGGCGTTGAGCCTGCCTATCTTTGACAATGGCCGACACTCGGCCGCACTCGATAGTGCTCGTGCGGCTTATGATGAATCTGTCATCAATTACCGCCAGCAGGTTCTTGTCGCCTTCAAGGAAGTGGAGGATGGATTGTCAGACCAGCGTTTCCTCGCGCTTCAGTGGAATCAGGCGCAGGAGGCGGCCTCGCAAGCCAGCCGCGCAACGTATCTTGTGCAGAAGCGTTATGATGCGGGTGATGTGGCTTATCTTGATGTCGTCACCTCGCAGCGTGCGTCCCTTGCTGCCGAACGTGCCGCTGTGCAATTGCGCGGTCAGCGCTTTGTTGCCACGGTCAGCCTGATCCGTGCAATGGGCGGCGGATGGTCGAGTGATAATAAGAGTGCGCCCGGATTACCTGCTACGAAGTAATTATTTAGGCAGCAGGCTCTTCAGAGCGTTTGTGGCTTTGTCGGCGGAAAGGCCTGGCAGCTTGAGCGGCGGGCCGTTCTTGAGCAGCGCAGTTGAAGATGTGGCAAGTACTTTTTTCATGATCTGCGCTGCAACCTGCCTCGGTGTTGCAGGTGCACTCTTGGTGCCGATGTTGGTGATGGTGATATCCGGCAGGCTGACCGGTGATCTTACGCCGCCAATATTAGGGATGACCTGTGCGTGAGTAATCTTGAGTGTCTCAATAGCAACATAAATTCCGCTTGTCTTTCCGCTGCTGCCGCTGGATGAAGAGGACTTTATATTATTCTGCAGGGCATCAAAGTTTGCGCCGTTCTGATTGAGTTCATAATTGACGGTCAGACCGCTGATCGTGACTTCCTTAAGGGTGACAGTGTTATTGGCGACATCGTCGATGGTGACAGAAATAGAGTTTGTTTTGAGAATGTCATCCGTTTTAAATCCCGGCATATTGGCAATAGAAAGATTGCTCAAGCTAGCCATTTTATTAGCAAGAGAAACATCCAGCTTGCCGACACGCACCTTTGTGCCCAGGGCTTCCGAACCTGCTTTTTCAATGACGGTTTTGACAGCATCGTCCAGGTTCAGGTAAACAACATAGCCAAGGGCGATCAAAGCGACAGCAGCCAGCGCGATAATTTTTCTCAACAGAACCTCCTTAATCTTTTAACTTAAAGAGACATTAGCAGGTTTTTTATAAGAAAAAAACCTATATCGCCCCTTTTGCCGCCACCGGCTGACCGAACAGGCGCATCAGGACATAAATCGTCGAAAGCGTAACAGAATACACAATCAGCTGAAGCCCGTTGGGTCTGTCTGTGTAACCGATAAGCGTGTGCAGGGCCCGTCCAGGGATACTCGTCTCCGAGAGAAAACCCGATGTGTTCCATACGGCGCTGGTGAGGATATCTACCACCTGCGCCTGCTGCAGGAATGCAATCGCCTGCGCCGCCATTCCCGCTGCCAGCAGCGCCAGCATAATACTTGTGACTTTAAAGAGGTGTCGGGTGGGAATATGCAGCAGTCCGAGATAAAGGAGGGTCGACATGCAGGCGCCGAGCGCGAGGCCGCCTGTGCCGCCTGCGATCATCATGAGGGGGCCGTCATTTGCGGCAATGGCAATACCATAGAGAAACAGGACAACCTCGGAGCCTTCGCGCAGGACTGAAATGCCAATAACAACAGCGAGCGCAAGAAATGAGCTTGCCCCTTTCACGACAGCCTCGCCGAGAGTTTTCATCTTGTCAGCCATTTCGCGGCCATGGCGCGACATCCAGACGTTGTGGCCGATGAGCATAATAACTGCAAGAGAAAGAACGGAAGCATTAAAAATTTCCTGACCCATACCTTCCAGAGCTGCGCTGATCGAGCGTGTGAAAAGGGCGACTAAACAGGCACCGAGAATGCCGCCTGCAATGCCGTAGCTAACCCAGAGTCCGCGGCCTGTCACGCCCTTTGTTGCGGCGAGCACGATGCTGATGATAAGCCCCGCTTCCATCGTCTCGCGGAAAACTATAACAAGTGCGCCCAGCATGTAAGAAAACCTTTCTAAAAGTGCATTTCGTATTCAAGCAATGCGCGTGCTGCGCCCTGTGTGGCGGCGCCACTTACGCCAAAAAGATAAGCGACTTCGTAATGTAGGGGGCCGAACAGACTTCCGTAAAGCGCAGGGCCTGCATAGTGCGCTTGCTGGTTGAAATGCTGCAGCGCGGCACCCGCACCGAGATCGCTCTGGATTTCGAAACCTGGCTGGGCAAGCTCATTGTAACGGTAGCGCGTGCTCCACAGGAACACATAATCCGGTCCGCCCGCGGCATTTTTTCCCACAGTCTGGTCAAAGCCGATGTTGGCTGTGTTGGTGAAACGGCCTATGTCTTTTTGCAGCAGTAGTTTGACTTCAAGGGTATTGGCATTGGCATGGTGCACAGCTTTGTCGAAAGCCACCAGAAGGCCTGAGTCGAGCCAGTATTGGCCCTGTTCAAAAAACTGGAAACGATTTTGCAATTCCAGATAATCAAACTGCACCTCTTGCTGCGGTTCCTTTGTGAATCCGCCGCTTGCTGCCGTCAGCCAGTGGTTGTTAACGCCATATTCAAATGCGATCTCATGTTCCTGCGCATTGTTTTTATCCGTGCGGTTGTCGAAAGTGCGGCTGCCGCTATATTCTGCCGAGATCTCTCCAGCTACGACATTTGGAGAATAAATTTCATCCAGCGCGAAAGCCGGCAGGCTGCTTATCATCGAGGCACAAAGGGATGCACAAAAAATGACGGGCGAGCTGGAGCGCATTATTTAACCGTGATCTTGCCGGTGGTTTCACGATGGAGGTCGTCAAAGTATCCGTAAGTGCCGGGATCGAGAGGACCGAGGAAAACGGTAACCTCGTCATTGGCCCCTACAACTTTCTCGCGGTTTAGGTCGGCGCTCTCAAACTCGGCTGGCGTCGCTTGCTGGTTCTTGACGGTCATTTTTACTTTCTGGTTAGCAGGCAGAACCAGTTCTGCGGGTGAGAATTGATGGTCTTTTAAAGTCAAAACGTAATCGTCAGCATAGGCAGCTGCCGGAAGCAGAGTGAGAGCGAACACAAGGAACGGGAATTTTTTCATGAGTATCTTCCTTTGCAATTGATAATCATTCTCATTTATATAATGATTTGTCAACTATTCAGTTATGGAAGACCAAATTAGTTGGATATCAACAAAAATAACGCTATATATTTAGGTCACTTGGTTAATATTTTCCCATATCATGGAGAATGTCTGGATGCCATCTCGTCTGGAACAGCACTGTGCTGAAAGGGGTCTGAAAATGACCAGCCAGCGGCGTACCATTGCGCGGGTGCTGTCGGAATCAGACGACCACCCCGATGTAGAGCTGCTATATCAGCGCACCCAGAAGGTTGATCCGAAGATCGGCATGGCGACAGTTTACCGTACGGTGCGCTTGTTCGAGGAAGCGGGAGTGATCGACAAGCATGATTTTGGCGATGGACGCGCGCGTTATGAAGAGACTGGCGAAGACCATCACGATCACCTGATTGATATGAAGAGCGGCCAGGTTATAGAGTTCACCAATGAGGAGATCGAGCGCCTGCAGCACGCTGTTGCCGAGAAGCTGGGATACGAACTGGTGGGTCACCGGCTTGAGCTATATTGCCTGCCGCTCAAGAAAAAATAAGCCTTCATTGCATTCACGTAAAATATATGGCGATGCATAAATGATTCATGCGATCCGCGGCATCGGTTGTATGTTTATAGTTGAAACCGGGGCGCAATCTTAAAAATCTCTTAGGTTTCTGCGGCCTTTTTCCAAAGCCTCGAGGATGACACCGGCCTTGATGTCAATCCACTCTATCTCTTTCTCGAGATCGCGGCTGTCATTATTGTCGTTACCTGAGTGTACCGGAAAGTGCCGGCAGAGGGTGTGGATGTAGGATTCAAGCTCTGTCATCTGCACGCAGAGGGTTTCCTGCGTCACGCGGTTCTGGTTCTTCACATTTTCAAGGAAAATTTCTATCAGTGCCGCGAGCTTTCTCTTGATCATCTCGAACTGTTCCTGGCGGGTGTCTATGTCTACTGCTTTGATGAACGGGGTGGCGTGTGTCATGTGATTCTCCTTTTCTAGGTCCCTCTATTATCTTCATCATGACAGGGGAGCGTTGCGCGGGAATAACACCGGCGTGACAATGCCGTTACAAAGTGGCTAATAAATGGTTAATTTTAGCCGGATTTGTGCTTAAGAACGGCTTTTTCAAGCTCTGCGGCGACTTCTTTAAAGACGCCGTCCCAATCGCCGGGATGCTGTTGGCGGAACAGGCGCATGGAGGGATACCACGGACTATCGCTGCGGTCTAAAAGGTAAGCCCAGAATGGCGAGAAGTGCAGCAGATTCCAGACAGGTTTCCCAAGCGAGCCCGCGAGGTGGGCGACAGCACTGTCCGTCATGATAATCAGGTCAAGTTTTTTGACGGCTGCAGCGGTTTCGGCAAAGGCTTTCAGATGAGGGGTCAGTTCCAACACAAGTCCCTGTGCGCCAGCGACCTCGAGTTCTTTTTCGGCTGCACCTTTCTGCAGGCTATAAAACTGTATGCCGGGGATTTCCATCAGCGGCAGGAAGCGCGAGAAGGGAACAGCGCGCTTGTAGTTGTCCTTGAACTCCGGATTGCCTGACCAGACGATGCCCACTTTGAAGCGGTCTTTCCCCGCTGCAAGCATCTGTGCGACTTCAGGCGGCAAGGTATCGGCGCAGGAGAGATGTGCCGGAGGCGGAATTGTCTCCAGAGTCGTGTTGAACACACCTGGCAGACTCAATAATGGCGCATGATAATCAAACCTTTCGCCCAGAGGGCCTTCGAGCGGCAATCGGTCGATACCGGGCAGGTCTTTGAACAGCGTGTGCATCACGGAGCGGCACTGAAACAGTACGCGTGCCCCACGTTGTTTGACAAGCGGGATATAGCGCGCAGCGAAGATGGTGTCGCCGAAGCCCTGCTCCTCATGCAGCAGGATAGTTTTGTCGGCAAGATACTGTCCAGACCATTGCGGCGCTGCGCCATAATCTTTTTCCTTGAGGAATCCCCTTTTCCAGCGCATCTCGTAATCTTTCCATCCGGCCAGAAAATTTCCGAGTGCCAGATTTATACGGCCTTGCTGCCAGGTTGTTTCTGCATCATCAGGTTCTTTTGTGCGAATAATGCTTGTTTGCGCAAGAGCCTCTCCGTGCCCGCCGGATTGTTGCAATGCGGCGGCGTATTTTCGGCGGTAGATGAGATTTTCCGGCTCAATCTTTAGCGCTTTCTCCAGCGCATCAAGCGCCTCGTCCATCAGATCAAGCGCTGCGAGGCAATCACTCAGGTTAACAAGGTAAAGCAGATCATCAGGATTAAGCGCCACAGCGCGTCTTGCGCAGGCGACGGCGGTGTCGCGGTGCCCGAGGTTACGCAGGGCAATACTGAGATTGGACCAGAAGCCCGGTTGATACGGGTCGAATAGCAGAATTTCCCTGTATATGTCTGCAGCCTTAGAAAAATCTTTTTGCTGGAGCGCTTCCACGGCTTCTTTCAGGGCCTTGCCGGGATCTTTCAATACTCTCTGTTCTGCAGTCAAGATTGAATCCGCCATTGTGGATGAAGATATTATCCCGAATATACAGGGATTCATTTGGAGGAATCAAGGCCGGCCCAGCACCAGTATCGCACGAAAATCGTTGACATTGGTGAACGTTGGACCGGTGATGATTGAGTCACCGAGGCGTTTGAAGAAACTATGGGCATCATTATTATTAAGGCAAGCAACGGGATCAATGCCAAGGGCGCGTGCACGTGTCAGGCTGTCAGGAGCAAGAAAGCCTCCGGCGATCTCTTCCGTGCCATCAACGCCATCCGTGTCGCCGGCCAGGGCGTAGACGCCAGTTTTTTCATCGAGGGTGACCCCCAGCGACAGCAGGAATTCGACATTCCTGCCGCCGTGCCCCGTGCCCTGCACGGTTACAGTCGTTTCACCGCCGGATAACAATACACGAGGCTTCATCATCGGCAGCATGCGCCGGACGGTCTGACGTGTCAGGAAAGCCTGCCTTTTGCCGAGGCTTCTGGCTTCTCCCTCGAGATGGTCGCTCAATATATAGGCGGTGATGCCATTCTTTTCAGCCACGGCGGCAGCCTTCTCCAGCGCCATCTGCGGTGTTGCAATTATCTTTGTTGTAACATTGCTGATGCGCGGATCGCCGGGCTTGATGGATTCCGCTGTGCCATCCTTCAGTTTTTTTATGACGGCGGCAGGGAGGGGTATCTTATACGCGTCCAGCAGCGTCAGCGTGTCGGCGCAGGTCGTGGTGTCGGCGACTGTGGGACCGGAGGCGATATCCATTGCGTTGTCGCCCGGCACGTCCGAGATCAGCAGGTTCACGACCTTTGCCGGCCAGCAGGCGGCGGCGAGCCTGCCGCCCTTGATGGCAGAGAGATGGCGGCGGACGCAGTTGATTTCACTGATGGCAGCTCCTGATTTGAGCAGGCTTTCATTGACGCGTTGTTTGTCTTCTAAAGTCAGGCCTTCTATAGGCAGCGGGAGCAACGCAGAACCGCCGCCCGAGAACAGGCACAGGACCATATCCTTTTCTGTCAGGTTTCTGACAAGCGACATCATCCTTTGTGCGGCTTTAAATCCGTTTCCATCCGGCACGGGGTGGGCGGCCTCGACGATCTCTATTCTTTTGCAAGGGATGTTGTATCCATGGCGCGTCACCACAAGCCCGCTTAATTCTCCCTTCCAGTTATCCTCAGCGGCCTTCGCCATGGCGGCAGAGGCCTTGCCCGCGCCAATGACAATGAGCCGCCCTTCCGGCGGCTGCGGCAGGTGAGGCGGAACGCACAACGCCGGCTGAGCCGCTGCTATCGCCGCCTCGAACATCTCTGTCAGAATCTCTCTTGGGTTCATGAAGATGAGTAACACATCCCCTTGAACATCGTCAAGAATCAGCCAGTTCTTCGTCCCAGACTTTCATCGCCCGCCTGACGTGGGGGATGGTGATTGAGCCGCCCACAAGCAGACCTATGGAGACCGCTTCCGCGAGTTCCTTACTGTCTACCTTAGCCTTATGGCATTCAATGAGGTGATAAAGGATGCAATCGTCGCAGCGCAGCACGAGCGAGGCGACGAACCCTAAAAGCTCCTTGGTTTTTTTATCCAGCGCCCCTTCCTCGTAGGTGCTGGCGTCCAGCCCGTAGAACCGCTTCTGGCTGCTATTGGCATAGCGTGCCAGAATCTCGTTATAGGCTTTGCGTTCCTCTGTGAACTGTTCAACTTTTCCGGTCATGGTTTTCTCCTTTGCTGTTTTATGTTGAGGCCGAGCGCCGTTTCGACGCTTTGCCGTGCCGTTAGGGCGTTGTCATTACGAAAGGTCTCGACGCCCCATTTGGCCGGGCTTGTCGGGGGGCCTGCCGCAAAGATTGCAGTATGGTTTTGGCGTCCCGGCTCGATCACATCACTTCGCAA
>PLXM01000102.1:864-4371 GCA_003153235.1 Rhodospirillales bacterium | reverse complement strand
CTGGGCGCGTCGCAGAAAGTGTTCGAGTATCTGGATGGCGAGCTCCAGGTCAAGGAAGAGCCGGGCGCTGCCAGGCTGGCGCGATTTGAGAAAGCCATCGCGTTTGACCACGTTAATTTTCGATATCCGACATCGCCCGAAGGACTGGTGCTCGACGGGATCGATCTGGAGGTCAAGGCCGGAGAAGTGGTGGCGCTGGTGGGGCCGAGCGGCGCGGGGAAATCATCCGTCTTCCAGCTGCTGCAAAGGTTCTACGACCCCACAAACGGAAAAATATCTATTGATGATTTCGATGTGGCTGACTACAACGCCCGCGACATCCGCCGCTATATGGGCGTCGTGTCGCAAGACCCTGCGATCTTTTCCACTTCTGTTGCCGACAATATCCGTGTCGGCAAACCGGACGCGACCGATGACGACATCCGCCATGCGGCAGAACTGGCGCAGGCGCATAGTTTCATATCAGCCTTGCCGCAAGGTTACGACACACTGGTCGGCGAGCGCGGCAGCAGATTGTCCGGCGGGCAGAAACAACGCATTGCCATTGCCCGCGCGCTGCTGAAGAATCCGAAAATTCTTTTACTGGATGAAGCCACCTCCGCCCTCGATTCATCCAACGAGCAGGCGGTGATGCTGGCGCTGAAGAATCTGATGCAGGGGCGCACCACCATTGTGATTGCGCACCATCTATCAACCGTGCAAAACGCTGATAAAATCATCGTGCTGGATGAAGGCCGCGTTATCGCAGAAGGCAAGCACAGCGAGCTGTATGGCCGCAACAGCCTCTATACGCATCTCGCTGGACTGCAGATGGTGCAACACGAAAAAGCTGTCTAGAAAAAGCAGTTTAGGGCCCCATAGAAAGCATCATCACGACGGGCATCATGGGTTCTGCGGCGTGCAGAAATGGAATGGCTATTATAAGAATAACAAAAACGATGCTGACAATTTCTCCCAGAGTCCCGAAAATAATTTTATAGATAAATAAAAGAAATTTCTCTAAAGCTAAAAAGAATTTCAGCATTTAGGCAGCAACAACCTTGCCGAATAAATCATATTCATCGGACTTGGTGATCTTCACGTTCACGATATCGCCTTGCTTCAAATTCTTGCCCGTCACGTGCACAACGCCATCAATCTCCGGCGCATCGGCGGAGGAACGCCCCGTGTAACCATTCTCGGACATTTCATCGATAAGCACCGGCAGCGTCTTGCCGACCTTTTGTTTCAGCTTGGCGGCGCTGATGACCTGCTGCACCTGCATGAAGCGGTGCCAGCGTTCTTCTTTCACATCTTCCGGCACGGCGGGCTGGATGTCGTTGGCCTTCGCGCCCTTAACCGGTTCATATTTGAAGCAGCCGACGCGGTCAAGCTGCGCTTCCTGCATCCAGTCGAGCAGGAATTTGAAATCATCTTCTGTTTCGCCGGGGAAGCCGACGATGAAGGTGGAGCGCACAGTCAGGTCAGGGCACATCTTGCGCCAGTTGTGGATGCGCTCGAGNNGTTTTTTCCTGATGCGCGGGGCGGCGCATATTTTTTAGCACAGCGGGTGACGCATGCTGGAACGGAATATCAATGTACGGCAAAATCTTGCCTTCGTTCATCAGGTGAAATACTTCATCCACATGCGGATAAGGGTACACGTAGTGCAGCCGTGTCCAGACGCCCAACTCGCCCAACTCGCGGCAGAGATCGATGAACTTGGTGCGGATGGTGCGGTTCTTCCACGGNNGCTTTAACGAGGCGCTCGGCTTCAGCGAGCACCTGAATGATCGGACGGCTGACCAGATCGCCGCGCAGCGATGGAATGATACAGAACGAACAGCGGTTGTTGCAGCCTTCGGAAATTTTCAGATACGCATAATGGCGCGGCGTCAGCTTGATGCCCTGCGGCGGCACGAGATCCACCCACGGATCATGCACCGGCGGTGCGGCCTTGTGAACAGCGTTCACCACATCTTCATATTGCTGCGGACCGGTGACGGCCAGAACTTTCGGATGTATGGAGGTGATGCTCTCCGGCTCAGCGCCCATGCAGCCGGTGACGATCACTTTACCATTCTCAGAAAGCGCCTCGCCGATGGCATCCAGAGACTCTTTCTTGGCGCTATCGAGGAAGCCGCAGGTGTTGACGATCACCACATCCGCGCCCTGATAATCCGGCGAGAGTTGATAGCCCTCGGAGCGCAGCTGGGTCAGAATCCGCTCGGAATCGACCAGCGCCTTGGGGCAGCCAAGGCTGACCAGCCCGACTGTCGGGACGGTTTCCTCTTTGGTATTGGTCTTTTTCTTTACGGTTTTACTGGCTGTCATGGGGTCAGTCATAGTCGATTCTATTTGTTATGTAAAGATTTTTATTGTACAAACCCTCCGTTTTTGCTAAAAACCGCCCATGAACAAACTCATCTATATATGCGGCCCGACCGCGAGCGGAAAGACCGACTTCAGCGTCGAACTGGCCAAGCGNNCTGGAACCGCTGGCCGCCACCCCGACGGATGCGCAGCTGGCGCAAATGGATCACCGGTTGTTTGGCGTTCTGGACCTTGACGAGACAACGAGCCGCGCCGCCTGGCTGGAGATGGCCAAGACGGAAATCGCCAAGGCTTTCAAGGAAGGGAAGCAGCCGATCCTGATTGGCGGGTCGCGTTCGCTGGCGGCGGAACTGGCCGAGGCGGCCTACAATATCCGGCTGGATGTCGACCTGAATAATGCCATCACTTTTCCGCGGGATAACACAGCTCAGCCTTCTTTCAACTACAGCCTCTATACGGTCATCCTGACGCCGCCGGGCGCATACTCCCACAACGCCATTCTGGAGCGGATTAAAAAGAACACCTCGGCGGCGCTGGAAGCCGTGTTGCGCGCCCGGGAAAATGGTTATTCCCCAACCTCGCCGGCGTTCTGGGTTTTCGGCGCCAAAGAATATGCGCAGGTGCTGGACGGAAAAATGGGCCTGAAACAGGCACAAGGCATCATTGCCCAAAAGACGATTTACTACGCGCATGAGCAGAAAAAACTTTTTGCGCGGCTGGAATCCCTCATCCAGCAAAAAGACCCTTCAAAAGTTTTAAGAATTGAAACAACAGATAATAGCCGCCGCATCGAAGACGTGATGGCATATATCCGGCAACAGAATATTTTTAACAGTCCCATCCCTGCATCCAAAAAAGCCCCGGCTTTGGGCAGGATGCCATGAACAAGCCCCTGCTCAAGAAAACGCTCCCAAACGAAGTCACAAAAGGTCTTAATGAGGTGATGGAGCGTTACGCCGTTGCGGTGACGGACGAAGTCATGGAGACGATCAATCCGGATGACCCCCATGATCCGGTGGCGCGGCAATATCTGCCCTCGGTCGAGGAACTGAAAACGACGGCGCGGGAACTGGAAGATCCGATTGGCGACGAGGCGCATTCGCCCGTAAAAGGAATTGTCCACCGCTATCCCGACCGCGTACTGCTGAAGCCGGTGCATGTCTGCTCGGTCTATTGCCGCTTCTGCTTCCGCCG
>PLXM01000102.1:0-790 GCA_003153235.1 Rhodospirillales bacterium | reverse complement strand
GATCCGCTTCCACACCCGCGTGCCCATTGCCGACCCGACGCGTGTGACGCCGGAACTGGTGGCCGCACTGGTCAGCGACAAGGCAGTTTATGTTGTCGTGCATTGTAATCATGCGAATGAACTCACGGATAAAGTGCGCACTGCGACGCAGCTTTTTCTTAAGGCCGGTATTCCGCTATTGTCACAGTCAACGCTGCTGCGCGGTGTGAATGATAAAGCTGACAGCCTCGAAATTTTATTCCGCAAACTGGTTGAAATGCGCATCAAGCCCTATTACCTCCACCATCCTGACCAGGCAAAGGGCACCAGCCACTTCCGTTTGCCGATCGCCGAAGGACAGGGGCTGATGAAAAAACTTCTTGGCAGGCTTTCCGGCATTGCACGACCGCATTATATGCTGGATATTCCGGGTGGCTTCGGCAAAGTGCCGCTCGATGGCGGTTATATTGACGGCGAAACCGTGACCGACTGGCAGGGTAAAGAGCATGATTATCCGGCAGAGTAATCATCATCCCCACCCTCTCAACTCGCAATAGAGCGACAATCCGCGCATCAGGTTGTCGCGCGTGCTGCCGTTTTTAAGGCGTCGGTCATGATCGATCATGCGGCAGGCAAAACCGAAGCACAGCACATCCGCCACCATCGCATGACTGATTTTACGCTGCGCACATTTCTCTGCCCAGGCGATGTATAGATTGATCATGCAGCCATGTGCTTCTGCGACATTCGACGGATTGCTGCAGCCGGGGATGCGTTCCCAGTTGCTGGTCACATAGCCCATGCCGCGCCC
>PLXM01000249.1 GCA_003153235.1 Rhodospirillales bacterium | reverse complement strand
ATTGAAGTTCCGCTATGCATAAAAAAACGGTTGGCCCAAGTCGGTCCGGGCACTGAAGAAAACCAGCGATGACAAACACCAAAATATTTAGCCAGTGTGTGTAATGCTGGCAATCTGCCATCTTCAAAATATTTCATGATCTCAGCACGGTCTTCTTTCTGAGAAAGAGGGTAGGATCTGGCAAAATCCTCAACGAATCCGGAATTTTCGCTGCTCAGCTGATGTGCGACATGCTCCAATTCGTGTTTGGGGTCATAATTAAGATCATAGCTGGCGTCGGGCTCTTGTTTATACGCTGTTCCGTCATAATCCTTATTAACTCGAGTTACGTTGGGATCGACTCCATCAAGGCCGTCAATGACCTGACTGAGGCCTCCGAGCATGTGATCAAAGGATCTATTTTCGAGCATAAGTACAATAATATGTTTGATGGGATCGTTCGCCGCCATTTTAGAGTTCCCCCTTTTTAAAAATCGCGTAAATGACCAGCACAATATGATTCCCCTTCTACGACAGACATTATCGGTAGCCTGAATTCAATAAAGTTATCAGGGATGCTTGCAATATCCAATGATAGTTAACAACCGTTTTGACTTATTTTTCTATTATGTCGGAAGAATTGATCTTCGCCTGCATACGAATGTATTCCAAGCGACCTTGAGCTGATCTGAGGAAGTCCGGTCTGGTGGTATTTGAGCCAGCCGATGATCTTCTTCGGACTCCAGCCCAACCGCAATTTTGCGTCGACGCAGGCGACGATTGCAGGCGTCAACTTCGACGGGCGTCTGCGTTTTGTACGCTGCCGTTTTTCGACCTGCTCCTGTGCTAGATGATGATAGTACTTGCCGCCAACTGTGTTCCTGTCACGCTGATAGTTGGTTAGATCCATAGCTCACCGCCCTGCGCAAAACCTTTCTAGATACCTAAGCCCTTGTTGCGCAATGATCTTAGCCCTATAAAAAAGATATTGACTGACCGGTCAACCAATGCTATACTGAAATTGTAAGGTGAAAAAAGGAGCAATGGCGATGGGCCGAAGCGAATGTGACACAAGGCAGAAACTGATCGACGCAGCGCTGGAGCTTATGTGGAAGAACAGCTACAGCACTGTGAGTGTCGATGACATTTGCAAAGCGATCAAGGTGCGCAAAGGTAGCTTCTATTATTTCTTCCCTTCTAAAGTTGATCTGGCCCTCGCAGCCATGGATGAAGCATCGAAAGTTACGCAGGCAATGTATGATGAAGCCTTCTCGGCGTCTCGCGATCCGGTCGCACGCTTTGAGCGGTATGCAGACATGACGGTTGAAGGGCAAGAATGGGCCAAGGGTAAATATGGCCATGTTTGTGGGTGCCCGCTAGCAACAATGGGTTCCGAGATGGCAGGGCAAGGCAGCGGCATTCCGGAAAAATTCGGTGAGATTTATAGCCAGAAACTAAAGCATTTTGAGGCCGCCTTGCGCGACATGATCACGAGCGGCGAACTGCCGGAGAAAACGAATGTGAAAGTGAAAGCACAAGAGCTTCTCTCTTTCATCATGGGCCAACTGATGATGGCAAGAATTCAGAACGATTTGGTCCCCTTGAAACGGGATCTGAAAACAGGGTTGCTTCAACTGCTAGGGGTAAATACGAAAGTGCCGCTGGCGGCCTGAAGAAGAGAGTATGGTTTCCAGGATGAATGGAAGGCCCGACCAGCCTTCTGCCGCATAGGCGGCATTTTTTGGAAGCTTCTATTGACTGACCGGTCAACCAACGTAACAGACACAAAGGAGAACGAACATGAAAACGCAAACTTACCCGAGAGAACTGACCCCCATCATCCTCGACCGGGACTCACAAGATGATCTTTATTTGGCTGAACTGACCCGCCGGGCCATCGAAGACCGGCGCGAGTTTTCGCGCCACAGCGCGGTTGCCGACTGGATTAACTGAAATCATCGGAGGAAGCCATGACCATTCAATTTCAGGACAGCTTTTTCAGCAAGAGCATGCGCCAGCATTTCAATGATGCCGGCCACAGAAGAGAAGACGTAAAAGTTTTCGTGCCCCGCAACCATGGGCCAGGAGTGACGCTGTGATTGCCGCATCCCGTATAACTGAACGCAAAGCCATTCCCGCAACGATCATGATGCTGGCCGCCGCCGGAACAACGGCAGTTACCATCTACGCCTTACAGCACGGGAATACGGGCATGCCTTCTTTTGTCGCGGGGCAGGCTGTCCCGGTTGGACTGAGTGTCATGAAAAAACAAGCAACACGCCTGTGGCCGGCATTGGCCGGACACAAAAGCGCATCGTAAACGCAGATAAAGGAGACGAAACATGCAAGACCAAAAGACTTTTATCAAAGATCTGACCGCTTACCTGAAACAATCCGCCCTTAACGGTGGCGACAAGGAGGGGGGCTATGAGAAATCTTGATTGGGCGCCTGAGGAACTTGCCGCCTTCAACCGGCACATCGCTGCGCAGGACGCCCGCATCCGCGAAATAAGAATTTCTAAAGTATCAACTTAACCAACTGTAAAAGGAGAAAGACCATGTCAACGACCACTCACTATACAACGATTAAAACACTTGATGAAAACAACACCGATACGCTGAAAAACGTAGCGGAGGTTACCGGACGGGGCTTGCTCGTCACCCTGTTTGCACTTTCCGGGCTTGGCAAGATCACGGCTTACAGCGCCACGCAGGCTTATATGGCTTCGCAGGGCGTTCCGGGCGCGTTGCTGCCCCTCGTCATCGCAACGGAGGTTTTGGGATCACTGGCCATTCTTTTTGGATGGCATACGCGCATCGTGGCTTTCCTGATGGCCGGCTTTACGATGTTGACGGCCCTGATGTTCCACACGAACTTCGCTGATCAGGTGCAAATGATCATGTTCATGAAAAATATTGCCATCACCGGTGCTTTCACGATGCTCATTGCGCATCGCGCCGGCGCCTACAGCCTTGACGCACGCCGCGCCAAAGCATAACTCGTCGCAAACGTAACAAAAGGAGAATTAAAATGGCTATGACAAACGATAAGACAATCCTTATCACCGGAGTGACAGGCAATCAGGNNGTCAAGGGCGATCTTGATGACGAGGCGTCACTGCGCCGTGCGTTGGAAGGCGTCTGGGGCGTGTTCAGCGTGCAGAATGCGGGCGAGGCGGGCGTCGTGCGCGAAGAGGCGCAGGGCAAGCGTCTGGCGATGCTGGCGCGCGGTCTCGGCGTCGAGCACTATGTCTACACGTCAGTGGGATCAGCGAACAAGCGGACGGGCGTCCCGCACTTCGACAACAAGTGGCGCATCGAGGAGACGGTGCGCGGTCTCGGTTTCCCCTCGCATGTGATCCTGCGTCCGGTCTTCTTCATGGAGAACCTNNTGAACCGCCGCGAGATTGATCTCGCCGGCGACGTAACTACGATGCCGGAAGCGGCGGAAATCTTGGCCAAGGCACTCGGCCGGCCGATCGCTTTCGCACGGACGCCGATCGAGCAGGTCCGCAAGTTCAGCGAGGATTTGGCCCTGATGATGGAATGGTTCGAGAATGTCGGCTACAGCGCCGACATTCTCGGCCTGGAACGCGAGTTCGGCCGCAAGCTGACGAAGCTCCCCGACTGGGCACGCAACCACGCGCGACCAAACGGCGCTGAAACGAAAAACTCTTTTATCGCTGCGTGAAGGCATTTTTCTAAAATCTGAAGTCGCCTCCACGCGCGACAGTCAACTGAGAAAAACATAAGGAGAGTTCAAATGAAAGCAGCAAGAGTGTTGGAATATGGCGGGCAACTGGTGTTAAACGACATACCGATGCCGGCGATTGCACCCGACGAGGTCCTCGTCAAGGTCAGGAGCAGCGGCGTCAACCATCTGGATCTTGTGAAGGCTTCGGGAAGGATAAAACAAATACTCCCAATCGAGCTTCCGTGGATACCGGGTCATGAGTTTT